>JBEDDY010000085.1:0-16449 GCA_041176025.1 Actinomycetota bacterium
GAGCAGTTGCTCGCGGGCAAGGGCGCACACCCGCTGACCGCACAGTTGCTCGGCATGGTCATCGGCGCAGGTCGTGGCCGCGACCTCTCCGCCATCGCCTCGGCGATCGGCAACCGCAACGCATCGTCCCAGGGTCGCGCCGTCGCAGAAGTGCGCAGCGCCGTGGCCCTGTCCGAGGACCAGCAGCGCCGCCTCGGTGAGCAGCTGGCCAAGGCCGTCGGCACCGAAGTCAACGTGAAGGTCATCGTCGATCCTTCCGTCGTCGGCGGTCTCGTGGCCACTGTCGGTGACAAGGTCATCGACGGTTCCGTCCGTACCAAGCTCGACCGGGTCAAGGCCCGGTTGTCGTAGTTCGCAAGCGAAGAAGGAAAAGACATGGCAGACATAACGATCTCCGCCAATGACATCGCAAGCGCGATCACCAAGGGTCTCGAGGGCTTCTCGCCGTCACTCGAGCAGCAGACCGTCGGCCACGTGGCCGAGGTCGGCGACGGTATCGCCCGCGTGTCCGGCCTGCCGAAGTGCGCCGTCAACGAGCTGCTCCAGTTCGAGGACGGAACCATCGGTCTTGCCCTGAACCTGGACGAGGACTCCATCGGCGCCGTGGTGCTCGGTGACTCCGACGCCATCGAAGAGGGCCAGACCGTGCGCGCCACCGGCCGAATCCTGTCGGTGCCCGTCGGCGACGCAATGCTCGGCCGCGTGGTGAACGCGCTCGGCACCCCGATCGACGGCAAGGGCGACATCGTCGGTGCCATCGACCGCCGCGTGGAAGTCCAGGCTCCCGGCATCATGGGCCGCAAGCCCGTGCACGAGCCGCTGCAGACCGGCATCAAGTCGATCGACGCAATGACCCCGATCGGCCGCGGACAGCGCGAGCTCATCATCGGTGACCGCAAGACCGGCAAGACCACCATCGCGATCGACACGATCATCAACCAGAAGGGTCTCGGCGTGAAGTGCATTTACGTCGCGATCGGCCAGAAGGGTTCCACCGTCGCACAGACCGTGGAGACGCTGCGTCAGTACGGCGCACTCGAATACACCGTGGTCGTGGCGGCGCCGGCATCGGACCCCGCACCGTTCAAGTACCTCGCCCCGTACGCAGGCTGCGCCATCGGCCAGCACTGGATGGAGAACGGCGAGCACTCGCTCATCGTGTACGACGACCTGTCGAAGCAGGCCGAGGCGTACCGACAGATGTCGCTGCTGCTCCGTCGTCCCCCGGGCCGCGAGGCATACCCCGGCGACGTGTTCTACCTGCACTCCCGTCTTCTCGAGCGTGCCGCAAAGCTCAGCGACGAGCGCGGTGCCGGTTCGATGACCGCATTGCCGGTCATCGAGACCAAGGCTGGCGACGTGTCGGCGTACATCCCCACGAACGTGATCTCGATCACCGACGGCCAGGTGTACCTGCAGGACAACCTCTTCAAGTCCGGTGTGCGTCCGGCCGTCGACGTGGGCATCTCGGTGTCCCGCGTGGGTGGTGCCGCACAGACGAAGGCCATGAAGTCGGTGTCCGGAACGCTGAAGCTGGACCTTGCCCAGTTCCGTGAGCTCGAGGCGTTCGCCACGTTCGGTTCCGAACTCGACGCCGTGTCGAAGGCACAGCTCGAGCGCGGTTACCGCCTGGTGGAACTGCTGAAGCAGGGTCTGAACAGCCCGATGCCGGTGGAGGAGCAGGTCGTCTCCATCTTCGCGGGCACCAAGGGTTACCTCGACGACATCCCGGTGGCAGACGTGCGCCGCTTCGAGAGCGAACTGCTCGAGCACGTGCGTTCGCGCCACGGGGCGTTGCTGGCCGAACTGCGCACGAACGGCAAGGCGGACGTCCCCGCGGACCTCGCCCAGATCGTGACCTCGTTCAAGGCCGGTTTCAAGACCTCGGGTGCGCAGGCAGCCAAGGCCGACCCCACCGCAACCTCCGCCGAGGCACTCGGCGAAGCCAACAGCGACAAGACCCTCGCAACGGAGTGATCTGAGTGGCTGGCGGACAGGAACGAATCCTGCGTGGGCGAATTCGCTCGGTGCAGGCAACCAAGAAGATCACGCGCGCAATGGAACTCATTGCTGCGTCGCGCATCGTGAAGGCACAGCAGCGAGTGATCGCCGCCGTGCCGTACTCCGAGCGCATCACCGAGGTTGTCCGTGACTTGTCCGCAGCGGGTGCAGGGAGCGGCCAGCCGCTCCTCGCCGGTCGTGACACCGTGAAGAACGTCTGTTACGTGGTGCTGTCCGCCGACCGCGGTCTGTGCGGTGGGTACAACGCCGGTGTCCTCCGTGCCACCGAGGGAGAGATCAAGGAGGACGCGGTCCAGGGCCGCGGTCACCAGATCGTCGCCGTCGGCCGCAAGGCCGAGGGGTACTTCCGGTTCCGCGGCTACAACATCGCACGGTCGTTCACCGGCTTCACCGAGAACCCGTCGTACGAGACCGCCAAGGAAATCGGCGAGTTCGTCCGCGACCTCTACGAGTCCGGCCAGGTGGACCGCGTCGAGCTCGTCTACACCCGTTTCATCTCTGCCGGTTCTCAGGAAGTCGTGCAGCGCCCGCTGGTGCCGCTCGACGCGCAGGTCGCCGAGGGCGGCGACGGCAAGAACGAGGCCGGTCACGACTACGAGTTCGAGCCCTCGCCGGAACTCATCCTCACAACACTTCTTCCGCGTTATGTCGAGGCCCGTGTGTACGCAGCGTTGCTGAACGCCGCCGCATCCGAGCACGCATTCCGCCAGCGGGCAATGAAGTCCGCGACAGACAATGCGGAAGAACTCATCAAGAACCTTTCGCGAATCATGAACCGTGCCCGTCAGGACGCAATCACCACCGAGATCATGGAGATCGTCGGCGGTGCTGAAGCGTTGTCGTCGGGCGAGTAACAGGAGACATCCAGATGACCATGACAGAGAACAGCCAAGACGGTCGCGTTGTTGCCATCGCCGGTCCGGTGATCGACGTCGAGTTCCCGCGCGGGGCTCTTCCGGAACTCAACTCCGCCGTCGAATTCACCGTCATGGTGGACGGCAAGCCGAACAGGATCCTCGCCGAGGTTGCACAGCAGCTCGGTGACAGCCGCGTTCGTGCCGTCTGCCTGAAGCCGACCGACGGTCTGCAGCGCGGCACCGCCGTGCGCAACACCGGCCACGGCATCCAGGTGCCCGTCGGCAACAAGACCCTCGGCCACGTGTGGAACGTGTGGGGCGAGGTTCTCGACGGCAACGAGGCGGATTTCGCCGACATCGAGCGTTGGGACATCCACCGCCCGGCACCGGCGTTCGACACCCTCGAGCCCTCGAAGCGCATGTTCGAGACGGGCATCAAGGTCATCGACCTGCTCACCCCGTACCTGGCAGGCGGAAAGATCGGCCTGTTCGGTGGTGCCGGAGTCGGCAAGACCGTTCTCATCACCGAGATGATCAACCGCGTGGCCTCGAAGCACGGTGGTGTGTCGGTGTTCGCGGGCGTGGGCGAGCGCACCCGTGAGGGCACCGACCTCCGTCTCGAGATGGAAGAGTCGGGCGTGTTCGAGAAGGCCGCACTGGTGTTCGGCCAGATGGACGAACCGCCGGGCGTGCGCCTCCGCGTCGCCCTGTCGGCCCTCACCATGGCCGAGTACTTCCGTGACGTGCAGAACCAGGACGTGTTGTTGTTCGTCGACAACATCTTCCGCTTCGTGCAGGCAGGTTCCGAGGTGTCGACCCTCCTCGGCCGCATGCCGTCGGCCGTGGGTTACCAGCCCACCCTCGCCGACGAGATGGGCCAGCTGCAGGAGCGCATCACCTCGACGCGTGGCCGTTCGATCACGTCGCTGCAGGCCGTGTACGTGCCCGCGGACGACTACACCGACCCGGCCCCGTTCACCACGTTCACCTTCCTCGATGCAACGACCGAGCTCTCGCGTCAGATCGCATCGCTCGGCATCTACCCGGCCGTGGACCCGTTGGCCTCGACGTCGACCATCCTCACGCCCGAGACCGTTGGCGACCGTCACTACGCAGTGGCCCGTCGCGTGCAGGAAGTGCTGCAGCGCTACAAGGAACTGCAGGACATCATCGCCATTCTCGGTCTGGACGAACTGTCCGAGGAGGACCGCCTCACCGTCGCGCGTGCGCGCAAGGTGCAGCGCTTCCTCAGTCAGCCGTTCTACGTGGCTGAGGTCTTCACCGGCGTCCAGGGCGAGTACGTCCCGGTTGCCGAGACGGTGGAATCCTTCGAGGCACTGATCAACGGTGAACTGGACGACATCCCGGAGCAGGCGTTCCTGAACGTCGGCGGCGTCGAGCAGGTGCTCGCCAAGGCGAAGGCTCTGCAGGAGAACGCGTAATGGCCGAAGCCAACGGTGTGTTGCGCGTCGACGTCGTGTCGCCCGAGCGCGTCCTCTTCACGGGGGAAGCGAAGCAGGTCATCACACGCACGATCGAAGGTGGTGAGGTCGCGTTCCTGCCCGGGCATGCGGCGTTCCTCGGTGCGCTCACCGAGAACCACACGCGCATCTACCTGGCCGACGGTTCCATCCAGAATCTCGCGGTGCACCTCGGCTTCGTCGAGGTCGGTGCGGACCACGTGACGATCCTCTCCGATGCCGCAGAGCTCGAGGAAGACATCGACGTGACCCGCGCACGTGCGGCCAAGGACCGTGCCGAGGAGCAGTTGCGCAAGGAGCACAGCGCGGAGGTCGAGTCCGACCTGCGCCGTGCGCATGCCCGACTGTCCGCCACCGGCGGCATCGGCGCGTCGCACTAGTTCACCGGCACCGACCATCCGTCATCCCCGTGACAGGGGAAAGGCATTCCTAGACTCGCTCGGATGCGTCGTAAGAACCCGCTTCTCGCCGTCTTCTCGACGGTCCTCATCGACATGCTCGGGTTCGGGATCCTCATCCCCGTGTTCCCGCTGCTCATCAGTCCGGGGTCTCCGTTCCGCGTGACACCCGAGGGGTGGTCGTTCACGGAGGGTCTCATCATGTTGGGTTGGCTGCAGGGCGTGTACCCGCTGTGCATCTTCCTCGCCGCACCGATCCTCGGCCAGCTGTCCGACCGCCACGGAAGGCGCCCCGTGCTTGCCGTGTCCATCTTCGGCACCGCCATCGGCTACTTCCTGTTCGCCATCGGCATCATGACCGCGAACATCCCGCTTCTCTTTGCCTCGCGCGCACTCGACGGGTTCACGGGCGGCAACCTGGCGGTCGCGAACGCAGCCATCGGTGACATCAGCACGAACGAGAACAGGGCGAAGAACTTCGGGGTTCTCGGAGCGGCCTTCGGCATCGGTTTCGTGGTGGGTCCGTACCTGGGTGGCAAGTTGAGCACCCCGCACGTCAGCTTCTACGGCCTGTTCGACACGCCCGGCTGGTTCGGTGCCACCACGCCGTTCTGGTTCGCCGGAGGGCTGTCGCTGCTGAACTGCCTCATGATCCTGGTGTCACTGCCGGAGACCCTCGTCAACAAGGTGGAGGGCGGCAGGATCGCCGTCGGCCGTGCTCTGCACAACGTGAGGGATGGGTTCACGTCGGACCGTCTGCGTGTCGTGCTGCTGTCGATGTTCCTCTTCAGCGGCGGATTCACGTTCTTCACCTCGTTCTTCGGCGTGTACCTGCGCAACAACTTCGAATTCAGCGCCTCAAAGACGGGCGACTACTTCGCGTTCGTCGGGATCTGCATTGCCCTCGCCCAGGCGGTGCTCGTGCGCAAGGTGGCGCCACGCCTGGCCGACTGGAAGGTCCTGCGGTTCAGCATGTTCGGCACCGCCGCAGTTCTCGCGATCTTCTTCTTTGCGCCGGCCGGCCAGGACCTGTGGGTCTACCTGCCCGTGCCGTTCTTCGCCGCGTTCAACGGCCTCTCGATGGCCAACTCGCAGTCGCTGGTGTCCAGGTCGGCGGAGTTCGGCAAGCAGGGCGAGGCAATGGGGATCTCCTCCAGCGTGAGCAGCCTCGCCCAGGTTCCGGCCTCGGTCCTGGTGGGTTACATCACCTCCGGCATCACGTCGGCGCAACCGTTGATCGTCGCGTCACTCTGCATCACGGCAGGAGGACTGGTGTTCCTGTTCCTGTTCAAGCCGAAGTACGTGAACGACGCACCGGTTGGTGGCGCACCCGCGGGCGCGGCCCACTGATCAGTTGTAGTCGATTGCCGAGAAACTGCTGATCTTGTCCAGCCTGTGCTGGGCGTCGATCAGACGGACGGTTCCGCTGCGCGAGCGCATGACGAGGCTCTGGGTGTGCACGATGCCGGGGGTGAATCGCACACCCGTCAGCAGTTCGCCGTCGGTGACGCCCGTGGCGGCGAAGAAGCAGTTGTCGCCCTTCACGAGGTCGTTGGTCGTCAGGATGCGGCCGAGGTCGTACCCCGCCGCCGTCGCCGCCGTCCGCTCCTCGTCGGTGCGGGGCCACAGCCGGCCCTGGATCTCGCCACCCATGCACTTGAGTGCGGCAGCCGCGACGACGCCCTCGGGCGTGCCGCCGATGCCGAACATGATGTCGACGCCGGCCCGTGGCCAGCACGTCGCGATCGCGGAGAAGATGTCGCCGTCAGAGATCAACTTGATGCGCGCGCCGGTGGAGCGCACCTCGTCGATGAGCCCGTCGTGTCGCGGCCGGTCGAGGATCATCACGGTGAGGTCGCGAACGCTCTCGCCCTTCGCCTTTGCCACCCACTTCAGGTTCTGTGTGGGGGAGGCGGTGATGTCGATGGAGCCGACGGCGTCGGGTCCGACGGCAATCTTCTCCATGTAGAAGCACGGGCCCGGGTCGAACATCGTGCCGCGCTCGCTGACGGCGATCACCGAGATCGCGTTGCCGCGGCCCGACGCCGTGAGTGACGTCCCGTCGATGGGGTCGACGGCCACGTCGGTCTCGGGGTGCGAACCGTCGCCGACGATCTCGCCGTTGAACAGCATCGGTGCGTCGTCCTTCTCGCCCTCGCCGATGACGACGAGACCGGTCATGGGAACCGTGGTGAGGACCGTGCGCATGGCATCGACCGCGGCGCCGTCGGCACCGTTCTTGTCGCCGCGTCCCACCCAGCGGGACCCCGCCATGGCTGCGGACTCGGTCACACGGACCAGCTCGAGGGCAAGGTTTCGGTCGGGGCGCTGTGCGGGCATACACAGAACCTAGTTCGCTCACTAGCCTTCGCCCGTGCCCCGTCTTCCCGTTGACATGTGCCTGCCGGGCACGGAAATCACGGACGCACAGGTTCACCCGTCCGGGGACCTTGTCTCGGCGTTGGTGACGAGGCCGACCGAGGACGGACCGGTCACGGACCTGAAGATCTTCGGGGTGAGCGACGGTTCCGAGGTCACCCTGAGCTTCGATGCGGGGCTGTCCGGAGGGCGCGGGCTGTCCGGCGGGATGCACGTGTGGAGACCCGACGGTGCCGAACTTCTCGCATGCTGCCGGGACGGTCGTGTGGTCCGTGCGATTTTCGAGGGCGGTGATCACGCGCATTCGCGGGCACTCGAGATCCCGTTCGGGGCGTCGTGGTCCACCCCGCAGTACTCGCGCGACGGCAACCGGGTCGCGCTGGTGGCTGACTGGACGAAGCTCGCCGTGCACAACATCGCGGCAGCCGAATGGGTCACCGTTCACGACGTGGTCGACGGGTACGCCATGGATGCGGCGTGGCACCGTGGTGCCGCAACGTGCCACGCGTGGACACGGCCCGAGATGGCGTGGACGTCGAGTTTCGTCCTGGGAATCGCCCAGGACACGGGAGTGGCGGTGCAGCAGCCACGTGTTTCGCTCCGTCATGATGCGTTCGGCTGGATCACCGACGAGAACGGTGTCCCGAACGTCCTCATCGAGGGCGACGACATCGTGGGCGGGACCGTGATCATCGAGGACGAATGCGAGCACGGCGGGCCGACGTGGGGCCCTGGCCAACGCACGTGGTGCTTCAACTCCGACGGGACCAAGGTGGCGTACACGCGGAACGAAGCGGGGTTCGGGAGCCTGTGGACCTACGACCGCCTCACGGGGGAACGCCACATGGTGGCGCGTGCCGTGCACGGGTGTCTCTCGTGGAACGGGGACACCCTCGCCGCCGTCCGCAGCGGGGCCCGCACCCCGCAGCAACTGGTGGTCTACGACGTCTCGGACCCCGGCAATGCGGTCCGGAGGATGACGGTGTCGTACGAGGACACGCGGTGGAAATCAGAGTTCGACGGCGAACTCGTCGAACCGACCGTGCACGTCGCCGACGGTGTGCCGTACCGTCTGTACGAACCGGCGTCACCCAACGGTCGGCTCATCGCGTGGGTGCACGGTGGCCCCACCGACCAGTGGCAGGTGACGTGGCGGCCACGCTTCACGTACTGGTTGTCCCGCGGATATGCGATCGCTGTCGTCGACCCGCGGGGGTCGACCGGATTCGGGCGCGCCCACCAGCTCGCACTCGAGGGTCTGTGGGGATCAGCCGATGCAGATGACCTGGCGACAGCGACACGGCATGCCCAGGGGATCCTCGGAATCGCACCGTCACGCACCGTTCTCACGGGCGGCAGCGCCGGCGGCCTCACCGTGTTGTCGGCGGCGAACCGCCACGCCGCACTCGCAGCATGCGTCGTCGCCCTGTACCCGGTCGTCGACCTGCCGCTGCTCCTCGAGTCCGACGACCCGTTCGAGGGCCACTACAACCACGTTCTCGTCGGGGACGTCACCGTGTCGCCGAATCTCGATGTTCGCCACCTGCGAGATGTCCCGGTGCTGGTGTTCCACGGGGACAGTGACGTGTTGGTGGTGCCCGAGCATTCGCACCGGTTGAAGAAGGCGGTCGAGTCCGCCGGCGGCTCGGTGAGGATCGAGATGATGGCGGGCGAGGGGCATGGGTTCCGCAACCCCGCCAACATGATGCGCGAGTACGCCGAGACCGACGAGTTCCTGAGGGTGTGCCTTCCGTGACAGGTGGGTCGCGGAGTGTGCGTCAGTAGGGTCATCACATGTTGCTGGCCGAGCTCGAGATATGGCACTCGCGGCCCATCGCACCCACCCGGCGCATCGCCCTCGGGCGTCTCATCCTTCCCGTCGACCCGGCCCCCGGTTTCGGCGGGGTACTGCTCGGTGCCGTGTTGGCCGCGCATGCGCCGGACATCGACGATGACCTGAATGTCGACATCGAACGGTTGATGAACGAGATCGAGCGCGGTGACATGGTGGCCCAACCGCGCCTGCGCCACCGTTTCCAGGTGGACCGACACGGGCTCACGTTCAGCACGCACAAACTGATCCGCGACGGTGACGAGATCAGGTTCGACCTGTCTTCGCAGGGGACGCCGCTGCAGCAGGTGCTCGGTGCCATCTATGCGGTGGAACGACTCGACCCCGCCATCCGCCGCCACTTGATGCCCGCACTGCGCAGGGCGATCGCGTGGCGCGGGCCGGTGGGAGCGGCGTTCATCAGCCACATGGCCGGCACGAAGTCGTCCGATGTCAGCGCACTCGCGGACCCGCGCGCATGGGCACTCGATGTCCTCGGGTTCCCCGGCGGCACCATGAAGGTGTCGAAGAAGGAGGTCATGGCCCGCTACCGCGACAGTCTCCGTTCGGCCCATCCCGACCACGGCGGCGACGGTGACGTCGCGCACAAGAAGATCATCGACATCACCGAGGCCCGTCGCGTTCTGCTGGATTCCTTGTGAGGAAGCCGGCCGGCATCGTCCTGTTCCCCGGTGCAGGATCGTCGGCGGATCACCCGTCACTCGTGGCGGTCGGTGATGCGCTCGCACCGGTCCCCGTGCTCCGTGTCGACTTCCCGTACAGGCGTGCCGGACGCCGCGCACCCGACCGCGCGCCGGTGCTCCTCGCGTGCGTGCGCGACGAGGTCCGGGCGTTCGCGGGGAAGCTCGGTGTGCCGACATCCCGTCTTGTCATCGGCGGCCGCTCGATGGGTGGCCGGATGTGCTCGATGGCCGCGGCCGACACCGAGAACCCGTTGAAGGTGGCGGGCCTCATTCTCGTGTCGTACCCGCTGCACCCGCCGGCGAAGCCGGAGAAGCTGCGCACCGAACACCTGCCCGGGATCACCGTGCCGACGCTCTGTATCAGCGGCACCAAGGACACGTTCGGCACGCCCGCCGAGCTGAAGCGCCACTTCCGCAAGGTGGGGGGCGAGGTCACCTGGCACTTCCTCGAGAACAAGGGTCACGACCTGAGGGGCTGCGACGACGTCATCGCGACGTTGGTCAGCGACTGGTTGAAGCCGCGTCCTCGGGGTTGATGTCCTCGAGTGCGAGGTGGGCGGTCTCGGGGTAACGCATCCAGACCACAACCGATGCAAGCACCGGGAACACGAGCAGGGTCAGCATGACGGACCCGTACGACGCCCCGGCATCCACGGCACGTCCGGCACCGATCAGGCCGATGCTGCCGCCCACGAGTGACGACGTCATGATGAGGCCACCCGCCAGTCCGCGCTGGTGCGTGGGGAAGAGCTCGCCCCGGTACACGGCCATTGCCGGGTACGCCAACCCGAGTCCCATCGCGCCGCAGATCGCGAACAACCACATCGTCGTACCCTGCGTCATGAACGACATGGCGAGAAGGCCGGCCCCGACGGGCACCATGAATGCCCCGAGTCGCCGGCGGCCGCGGGCATCGGCCACCCGACCGCCGATGACGAGCCCGATCGCCGCGGGGGACGAGGTTGCCGTCGTGAACAGGGCAACGAGCAGGGCCGAGTAGTCACGCGTGTCCTTCAGGTACCTGTTCTGGAAGATGGACATCGTCGCGATGAAGATGTTCGTGAGGAACACCACCGAGCAGATGCGACCGAGGTTCCGCGTGAGTCCGCTGCGCGAGATCCCGCGCGCGTGTCCCATGAAGTCGGTGCGCCGTGCGACGAAGCGGATCGACTCGGGCAGTCCGCGCGTGATCGCGAAAGCCACCGGCAACCACACGAGTGACATGACGTAGACCAGGCGCCATGACGCGGGCGAGATGTCGGCGAACGGCAGCGAGGCGACGGCGACGCCGGCACCGAGCCCGCTGAGCACCGCCAGCAGTCCCGTCGCGTACGCGCGGGAGTCCTGCGGCATCTCCTCGATCACGAGCACCGCCAGCAGGATGTCGAGGGTCAGGCCGAGCGGACGGCCGAGGGCCTGTGTCGCCACCAGCACGGCGAAATTCGGCGCGAGGGCACCGAGCGCGCACACCAACGGTGCCGCCCACGACAGCGCCACGATCATCGGTCGCCGACCCCGCGCATCTGCACGTGCGACGATCGGCAACGAGATCACGATTCCCCAGCGCACGATTGCCGAACCGAGACCCTGCGCCGAGTTCGACACCCCGAACTCGTCGGCGGCGAACGCCACGGTCTGGGTGAAGAGTGTGTTCGTGAACGCGACGAGCATCGAGCCAAGGCCGACGAGAAACAACACCTTCCGGTGACGTTCGTCGAATTCGGGGGGCACCAACAGCCGGGACGGCACAAGGCGCCGTCTATTCCTGCCCTGCGTGGTCACGGCGGGAGCATACTTAGTGTCATGGCATTCGAGTCCGCGACAGGCAGTGACGTCATCGTCGCCTCCACCAGCGGACCGCTTTCCGGCGAGGTCACGGTGCCCGGTGCAAAGAACTCGGTACTGAAGTTGATGGCCGCGACCCTGCTGGCCGACGGCACCTACACGCTCACGAATGCCCCCGTCATCGTGGATGTCGAGATCATGGCGGATCTCCTTCGCGAGCTCGGTCTCGACATTTCGTTCGGGCCGCACGGTCCGGGGGAGACTGGCCAGCGGATCACCATCGTGAACAACGGTCGCATCACCCCGGTGGCGCCGTTCGAGCTGGCCGACCGCATCCGCGCATCGGTGAACGTCGTCGGCCCGTTGCTCGGGCGCTTCGGTCATGTCGACATCGCCCTGCCGGGTGGTGACGACTTCGGTGGTCGACCGATCGACATGCACCTGCGCGGGCTCGAGGCGATGGGCGCCGAGTTCCAGGCATCATCGGGCAGTGTCATAGGCAGATGCGGCAGGCTCCGCGGCGCCGACATCGAGTTCGACTTCCCGAGCGTCGGCGCGACCGAGAACATCCTGATGGCGGCGGTCGTCGCCGACGGGGTCACCATCATCCGCAACGCCGCGCGCGAGCCGGAGATCGTGGACCTGTGCGCGATGCTTCACCAGATGGGTGCGCGCATCAACGGCGCCGGCACCGATGTCATCACGGTCACGGGCGTTGATGCGTCGGTCATGCAGGCGGTCACGCACGAGGTCGTCACCGACCGGGTGCAGGTGGCCACGTACATGGCAGCCGTCGCCGTGTGCAAGGGCGACATCGTCATCCACCGTGCCCGTCTCGAGCACATGGGAATGCTGGTGGAGCGATTCACCGAGATGGGGGTCACCATCGAGGCGGTGGAGGGCGGTGCACGCGTGTCGTGCCACGGCCCGCTCTCCCCGGTGAACGTCTCGACGCTGCCGTACCCGGGATTCGCCACCGACTACAAGCCGCTCGTCGTGATCATGCTGGCCATGTCCACGGGAACGGGGATCGTGACCGAGAACCTCTACCCGGGGCGGTTCAAGTACGTCGAGGAACTGCGCAAGCTGGGCACCGACATCGAGATAGACGGCCACCACGCCATCGTCCGGGGTGTGGACCATCTCCGTGGTGCGATCGTGAACGCCCCCGACATCCGTGCCGGCGCTGCCCTGGTGGTCGCCGGGCTCGCGGCGCAGGGGATCACGGAGATCCACGACGTGCACCACATCGACCGCGGTTACGACGACATCGTCGGCCGGCTCGCCTCCCTCGGGGCGAGCGTCAGTCGGATCCGTCGCTAGACGGGGGCGCCGAAGGCGGGGGCAGCTTCTTTGCCCGCGAGTTGGCGACCCGCAGCAGGAAGAAGATGAATCCGATGGGAACGAGCACGTAGAGCAATTCGTCCCACCCGCCTTGGTGGGCAAGCATGGTTCCATCGTAATTGGGCACCCGTGAATCGGTATCGTTCATGTCGTTCCACAGGAGATCCACCATGTCGATGCGCCAGCAGGTTGAAGAGACAATCGAAGTCATCAGGCCGGCCCTGAAGGCCGACGGCGGGGACATCATCTTGCGCGAGGTCGACGAGGAGACCGGGGTCATCTCGGTCACCCTCACCGGTGCCTGCACCACGTGCCCTGCTTCCGACCAGACCCTGAAGGCGGGAATCGAGCGGATCATGAAGGACCGCATCGACGGCGTCACCGAGGTCGTGCAGGTCGCCTGAGTGAGCCGCCGCAGTCTCTCGCCCGCGGAACTCTTCGATGCCGCCTGCAACGGTGACCGTGGCGCACTCGCGCGCGTGCTCTCGTTGCTGGAGCGCGGCGACGACATCGCCCGCGAGGTCGGCCGTCTCGCATACTCGCGCATCGGCGGCGGGTACACCGTCGGCATCACCGGTGCGCCCGGCGCGGGCAAGAGCACACTGACCAGTGCGGTCATCAAGCACCTGCGCTCCATGCAGACGGAGGTTGCGGTGCTGGCCATCGACCCGTCGTCCCCGTTCACCGGCGGCGCGATCCTCGGTGACCGGGTGCGCATGCAGGACCATGCCACGGACCCGGGTGTGTTCATCCGCTCCATGGCAACGCGCGGCCACCTCGGTGGTCTCTCGCTCTCCACACCCGAGGCAATCCGTCTTCTCGATGCCGTCGGTCGCGAGTGGATCCTCGTCGAGACGGTCGGTGTCGGCCAGGTGGAAGTGGAGATCGCCGGCAAGGCGGACACGACCGTCGTCGTGCTGAACCCCGGCTGGGGCGACAGCGTGCAGGCCAACAAGGCGGGCCTCATGGAGATTGCCGACATCTTCGTGATCAACAAGGCAGACCGCAAGGGAGTCGAGGACACCAGGCGCGACATCGAGCAGATGCTCGAGTTGAGCGACCTCGCCCACGATGCATGGCACCCCCCGATCATCGCCACGGTCGGCAACACCGGACAGGGCGTCACGGAACTGTGGGACGCCATCGTGCGTCACCGCGCCGAGATCACCACGAACGGCCTGCTGCAGCAACGCCGCGAGTTCCGCCTGCGCGAGGAACTGCGCGAGATCGTCGCACGCCGGCTCGAGCAGCGCGCGCGCCAGATCTGCACCGGTGAGCGGTGGGAAGCCATCCAGGCCGAGGTGCTCGGCCACTCGATCGACCCGTGGAGCGCAGCCGACGAGATGCTGCGCGGAGTAGGAGCCTGACATGGCCGACGACATCGTTCTTCTCGAGCGCCGCACGGACGGCGTCGCCGTCGTCACACTCAACTCGCCGAAGGTGAACGCGCTCTCGACACAGTTGCTCGCCCGCCTCGAGGAGATCGCCGACGAACTCACGTCGAACCCGGCAGGTGCCGTGGTGCTCACGGGTGGTGACCGCCTGTTCGCCGCGGGCGCCGACATCTCCCAGTTCGGCGGCCCGGACGAGGCGCGCACCATCGGGGCCGCGTTCCATGCGGCACTGAACGCATTCGCCTGCATCCCGTCGTTCACCATTGCGGCGGTCAGCGGTTTCGCCCTCGGCGGCGGGTGCGAACTCTCCATGGCCTGTGACTACCGCATCGCCAGCGCGAAGGCGGTCTTCGGCCAGCCCGAGATCCTCCTCGGCATCATCCCCGGCGGTGGTGGCACGCAGCGCCTTCCGCGTCTCGTCGGTGCGAGCCGTGCGAAGGAGATCATGGTGACGGGCCGGCAGGTCAAGAGCGACGAGGCACTCCGCATCGGTCTCGCAGACGAGGTGGTGGAACCCGAACAATTGATGCCGCGCGCGCTGGAGCTCGCCGCGTCGGTTGCAGGCGGTGCCACCCGGGCCACCCGGCTGATCAAGCAGGCAGTGGACCGCGGCATCGAGACCGATCTCGCGTCGGGTCTGTCGCTCGAGCTGGAGCTGTTCGAGGATGTGTTCCGCACTGAGGACAGCCGCATCGGCGTGAAGAGCTTCCTCGAGAACGGCCCGGGCAAGGCTCAGTTCACCGGTCGGTGACCATGCACCACTTCCGGGCTGCCGCCGCCCGGCGGATCGTCTCTGCGTCGCTCGTCATCGGCGTCGCGTTCGTCGTGTTCGGGATGTCATTCGGCGTCCTCGCCGTCGGCGCGGGCGCCTCGGTGGTGCAGGCATGCGTGATGTCGTTGTTCGTCTTCACCGGGGCATCACAGATGTCCGTCGTCAGCGTGATCGCCGCGGGCGGTTCGCCCGCGAGTGCATTCGGCGGTGCGGTGCTCCTCGCCGGCCGCAACGCGGTGTACGGACTCGCGATGTCACCCATCCTCGACGGCTCCGTCGGGTCGCGCCTGCTCGGTGCGCAGTGGGTGATCGACGAGACAACTGCATTGGTGACGGCCGAGGACGGCAGCGAGCGCAAGAAGACCGCGTTCTGGGTGTCCGCGCCGATCCTCTACGCGGCGTGGAACCTCGGCACGCTCGGTGGTGCGCTCATCGGCAACTCGATCGACCCCTCCACCTTCGGTCTGGACGCGGCGTTCCCGGTGATGTTCACGGCAATGGTCGTGCCGCACCTGCGCACGCGCAACGGCAGGCGCGCGGCCGCGTTCGGCGCCGTCACATCGGTGGCTCTGGCACCGTTCCTTCCGGTGGGCCTGCCGATCCTGGTGTGCGCCCTCGGGATGCTCTTCGGTCTGTCGCCGGAGACGGCAGTGGACACGGCAACGACGGACGGTGCGCCGTGACCTGGACACTCATCCTCTCGCTCGGTGCGGCCGCGTACTTCCTGAAGCTGCTGGGTGCCGTCATCATCGGTCACCGCTCGATGCCCGCCGCCCTGCAGCGTTGTCTCCTGCTGATCCCCGCGGCTTTGCTCGCGGCGTTGATCACGAAGGACACCTTCACGGACGGCCGGGAGATCGTGCTGGACGCACGCATCGTCGGGTTGGTCGTTGCCGCGTTGCTGTCGTGGCGGAAGGCCCCGTTCGCCGTGACCGTGTTCGCGGGCGTCGGTGCGACGGCCCTGCTGCGTGCGGTCGCCTAGGCGGCGTCGACGATCTTCTTCAGCTCGCGCAGGTTGCGCCGCCAGATTGCCTTCATCACGACCTGGCCGCCGATGAGAGCACCGAGCGGGCCGCCGAGCCACCACGGGAAGACGAGCGTCTCGGTCCATGTGAACGTGGTGCCACCCTTGCCGTTCGGGGCAAGGGTGAATTCCCCGGTGCCGGTGACGACACCGGTGTGGCGGACACCCATGACACGGAGCGGTTCCCAGGCGGTGATGGTCATCTGGTCCACCAGCTTGATGGGACCGACCTTCGTGTCGCAGAAGAACTCCGTGCCCACCCCGCGCGTCTGGTCCGACTTGAAACGGATCGCCACGGCGTCGGCCATCCAGTCGACGTGGCGTTCGAGGGGCTCGACGACGGCCCACACCCGGTCGACGGGTGCGTCAAGTTCGATGGAAACGCGGATTCCGGGCATCAGCGCCTGACCGATGCGCGGCGCAGTTCGGCTGCCGCGGTTTCCGGGGCGACGATGTTG
>JBEDDY010000086.1:0-2810 GCA_041176025.1 Actinomycetota bacterium
GCACCACGCGGTCCTCGAGATTGACGAGCACTGACGTCGGCACGTCGACTTCCGGCAACCATTGCCGCGAGTCGAAACGCCCGAGTGCCGCACCGGCCTCCAGGATCTGGCGCCAGTCGTGACTGGAGAGCTGGTGCGCAGCCCACGGCTCCCAGGTCATTGTCTTGCGGGAGACGTACAGGCGGTCGCTGATCCAGTCGCGCACGGACTTCGGTGTGTAGCGGGACGCGTTGCTGATGCCGGTCAGCAGGGTGAACGCGCGGCGCTCACGGGTTGACGACGCGAAATAGCCCGAGGTCGCGGCGAGAACGAGGCCGCGAACACGGTTCTCGTGGCGCTTCCACATCAACTGCGCGACGGTGCCGCCCATCGAGTAGCCGACGGGGATGAAGGTGTTGATGCCGAGCTGGTCGGCGAGTGACGCAACGTCGTCGGCGCAATCCGACAGGCGGAACGGCTGTGACGTGCGGATGCCACGCCCGTGACCGCGGTGGTCGATGGCGATGACACGGAAATGCTTCGCGAGTTCCTCGTAGCACGTGAAGAAGTTGAGGTCTGCGGTCGCCGTCCACCCGTGCAGCAGGATGACCACGGGCGCACCGTCCGGTCCGGGGAGTTCCCGGATGTACGTGGTGCCTCTGCCCGGAAGGTGGATGTGACGACCGGGTGGCAGGTCGGGCACGAGGAAGTCGGTCAGCTCGACACCTTCACGACGGACACCTCGATCGTGTTGCCGTTCTCGAGTGTCACCTTCACGGAGTCACCGGCGCCATGCCCGAGCAACGCCGACCCGATGGGGGACGACGGCGACATGATCTCGGTTCCCTCGCGGCGCTCCTCGATGTGGCCGATGAGGTACGTCTCCGCCATGTCGGGGGAATCACCTGCGAAGAGAATGGTGACCGTGCTCAGCACGCTGACCGTGCCGGCTGACGGTGCGGGTGCGATCTCTGCGTTCTCAAGGATGCCGATGACCACGTTCTTGCGGTCGTTCAGCATTCCGTACTCGTCCTTGGCTGCGTGGTAATCGCCGTTCTCGGAGAGGTCACCCATCTCTCGCGCGCGGCCGATCTTGTCCGCAACGGCGGGCAGGATCGTGTGCTCGAGCTCGGCCACCTCGGCCTCGAGCCGGGCGTACGTTTCCTTCGACAGCAAGTGCTTTGCCATGCGGAGAAGGCTATCGGCGGCTCGTAGATTGGTCTCCCTATGGCTCATCGCATTGCACTCATCGGAGGGGACGGAATCGGCCCGGAGGTCACGGCAGAGGCCGTGAAGGTCATCACCGCCGCGGGGGTCGCAATCGACACCACCGATTTCGACCTGGGTGGCGCGCGGTACCTGCGCGACGGCGAGATCCTCTCCGACTCGACACTCGACGAACTGCGCAACTTCGATGCCATCCTTCTCGGCGCCGTCGGCACGCCGGACGTTCCCCCGGGCGTCATCGAGCGCGGGCTGCTCCTCAAGATGCGCTTCGAGCTCGATCTCTACGTCAACCAGCGTCCGTTCAACGGCACCGCACCCGGCCACCAGACGCCGCACGACTTCATCGTGATCCGCGAGAACACCGAGGGCCCGTACGTGGGTGAGGGCGGCGTGCTCCGCCGCGGCACCCCGAATGAGGTGGCCACGCAGGGCAGCGTCAACACCCGCATGGGCGTGGAGCGCTGCGTCCGCTATGCGTTCGAGCTCGCCAGCAAGCGCGAGCGCAGGCACGTGACGCTCGTGCACAAGACCAACGTGCTCACCTTTGCCGGTGACCTGTGGCAGCGCACGTTCGACATCGTCGCGAAGGACTACCCGAACGTCGGCACCGCCTACAACCACGTCGATGCCGCGTGCATCTACTTCGTGCAGGACCCGCACCGCTACGACGTGATCGTCACCGACAACCTGTTCGGCGACATTCTCACCGACCTCGGTGGTGCCGTCAGCGGCGGCATCGGTCTTGCGTCGTCGGCGAACCTGAACCCGGCACGCACCGGCCCGTCCATGTTCGAGCCCGTGCACGGTTCCGCCCCCGACATCGTGGGCACCGGCAAGGCCAACCCCACCGCGGCCGTCCTCTCGGCCGCGCTGATGCTCGATTTCCTCGGCGAGAACGCCGCCGCCGACCGCATCCGTGCCGCGTGCGCCGATCCCGTCACCGGTTCCACGGTGGAGGTCGGAAACGCCATCGCCGCCCGCGTGGCCGGCAAGTAATCTGCCCACACCGTCTGTTTAGGAGCGACCATGCCCACTCTCATTCCCACGCCGAAGATCTGGATGAACGGCAACCTCGTCGACTGGGACAAGGCACAGGTCCACGTGCTCACACACACCCTGCACTACGGCACCGGCGTGTTCGAGGGAATCCGCGCCTACGAGACCGCTGAGGGTCCGGCCGTCTTCCGTCTGCAGGAGCACATCGAGCGCCTGTTCCGCAGCGCCCACATCCTCGGCATGGAGATCCCGTACACGGTGGATGAGATCGTCCAGGCCACGAAGGAGACGGTGAAGTCGACCGGCCTGCCCGGGTGCTACATCCGTCCGATTGCTTACTACGGCTACGGGGAGATGGGTCTCAACACCCTCCCGTGCACCGTCGACGTTGCCATTGCATGCTGGCCCTGGGGTGCGTACCTCGGCGACGAGGCCATGACCAAGGGCGTGCGCATGAAGATCTCGTCGTGGAAGCGACTCGACCACAACATGCTGCCGCCGGCTGCGAAGACGGTCGCCAACTACGCCAACAGCTCGCTCGCGAAGGTCGAGGCCCTGAAGGCCGGCTACGACGAGGCGATCCTGCTGAACAACGAGGGCCTCGTCAG
>JBEDDY010000087.1:0-10670 GCA_041176025.1 Actinomycetota bacterium
CGGGCAGTCGGCTCGGTCGCAGACCGTCCTCGTGGTGGTTCAGCTCTGCGATCCCCGCGAAACGGACGGGACCGGACGGGGAGAGGTCAACGGTTGTCATGCGTGGTTTCCTTCCTGTCGATGTTCATGCGGGGTCGCCGCGGAAGCGCGACCTGTTGTTCGCCACCCAGCGGTACGCGGCGCGGCACACGTGGATGATCCCGGGAATGCACATGAGACGGCCCGCAACGGACCAGGGGAACCCGGCGTCGATGAACACGTGTGCCACGGCATCGGCACCGGAATGCGTGCGGGACTTCCTGTCGACGTACTGAACGGCGGTGGAGCATTCCTCCTCGGTCAGACCGTGCGAGCGAAGGTCAAGTGACTGCCATGGTGCGGCAACGGGATGACGACGGATCCGCTCGGTCATCACCCGCACGCTGCGCCTGCAGAAACCGCAGTTCCCGTCGAATATGAGCAGCGGAGAATCCACGCAGCTGAACCTAACGCCGCGGGGGCAGATTCGGGGCAACTACCGTGGTGCGGTGCCGTTGGACCCGACATCATGACCGCGGGATTCCGCATGCCGGCCGAGTGGGAACCGCACATCGCCACCTGGATGCAGTTCCCCACGGGCAACTTCACGTTCGGTCCGACCGGGTCGGACTCGCTCGTGAGATACCAGCAGGCATGGGCGGAGGTGGCCAACGCGATCGCTGTGTTCGAGCCGGTCCTGATGGTGTGCCACCCGAACGACGTGTTCGCCGCACAGGACATGCTCAGCGAGGGCGTGGAGCTGCTCATCGAGACCATCGATGATGCGTGGTGTCGTGACAGCGGGCCGACGTTCCTGCTGGACGACACGGGTCGTCTGGGGGCCGTCGACTGGCGATTCAACGCGTGGGGCAACGGTGGGTACCTGTCATTCGAGAACGACGCCCGCATCGGCGGCGTCATCGCCCGCGCGTCGGGCGCCGTCGTCTTCGAGTCACCGATGGTCAACGAGGGTGGGGGCATCCATGTCGACGGGCGTGGAACCGTCATCATCACCGAGACGGTCCAGTTGGACCCCGACCGCAACCCGGGATGGACGAAATCACAGGTGGAACGGGAACTCGCTGACCGGATCGGCACCACGAATGTGATCTGGCTGGGGCGCGGCCTCACCAAGGACTACGACGAATTCGGCACCAGCGGCCACGTCGACATTCTCGCCACGTTCACCCCGTCGGGCACCGTTCTGGTCCACTGCCAGGACAATCCCACGCACCCCGACCACGAGGTGTCGTCGGAACTGCTGGCAACCCTTCGCGGTGCCACGGATGCTGAAGGGAAGCCCCTGAGGATCGTCGAGGTGCCCGCACCCGCAACGACGCATGACGACAACGGCATCGTCGACTGGAGCTACATCAACCACTACGTCTGCAACGGGGCGGTCATCATGTGCGCATTCGACGACCCGAACGACGATGCCGCAGCCACACTGCTGGCGGATGCGTACCCCGGGCGACGGATCGTGCGCATCGATGCCCGCGCGATCTTCGAGTGTGGTGGCGGCATCCACTGCATCACCCAACAAGTTCCGGGGACGCCGCGATGAGGAGACTCGGCAGGGAAGCCGCGGCACTCGTTGCCGTGCTGTCGGTGGCAGCCATCGCGTCGGGGTTCGCGCACCTCTTCCGGGAAGCCATCTTCGCCGTGGTGAAGTTCCTGTACGACGAGGAGAACGCCACCGACGGCATCAAGACGGCGAACCGTGTCGTCCCGTTCGTCACCATCGCCGCCGGGGTGCTGCTCGCGAGGATGCTGAACAACCGTGCGCAGAACAGCCACGCCGGTCATGTCGGTCTGCACACCGTGGGCAATGCTGCCCGGGGCGAGGAACCGACCGTCTCGTTGCCCGGCACCCTGACACGCAGCGTGGCGACCCTTGTCGCGTGCATGCCGGGCACGTCCCTCGGTCGCGAGTCGGCGATTCTCGAGGCCGGTGGCGCGATCGGGGCGTTCATCGGTCGACTCGTCCCCGGTGGTGCGCCGGCTGTGACGACCGCGGGGGTTGCGGCGACGTTCTCCGCCGCGTACCACGCACCCTTCGGGGCAGTCGCATACGTGGGTGGGCATCTGGGTGTTGCTCGGGACCGGAGATCAATCGTCTACGCAATCATCGCGTCCTTGTTCGCGGACTGGTTGACCGTCGTGCACCTCGGGGGCCACCCGATCTTCCCCGGTCACTCGGGCACCATCGGCTCGATGGTCGTTCTCGGTCTCATCGCCTTCCTGCCCGCCGTCCTCGGCGCCCGTCTGTTCGTGCAGCTGCGCGAGTTCCTGCCGACATGGGGTGTCGTGAAGAACCATCCACGGATGACGCTTGCCGTCGCTGTCCTCGTGTCGGCATCGACGGTCACCATCGCACCGTTGTCTGCCGGCAACGGAATGGAGGCACTGCGTCATGTTGCCGTCGGTGGATCGATCGCCGCCGCGGCCGCACTCGGCATCGGGAAACTCCTTGCCGTGTCGGCAACCCTCACCGCGAAGGCGCCCGGTGGTGTGTTCACCCCGACCCTCGCCGTGTGCGCCGGCTGGGTGTTGGCCACCTACGTGGGCCTCGAGGCCCTCGGGCTGAACCTGCCGGGCAACCACTGGGACGGCATGCTCCTCGGAATGGCGGCGGGCCTGACGGTGGGTCTGCACGCACCGGTGCTTGCTTCCGTGGTGGTGGCCGAGATGAGCGGTCAGATCGGGCTGGTCCCGTTCACGGCTGTTGCCGCGTTCCTGGCACACCGCACGATGCACGCCGTGGACGTCTTCGAGGCGAAGCGTCACATTCCGGTGCCGCACGAGCAGCACGACGAGGATGCCTGACGCCTACTTCTTGAACGCGGGGCAGTCACCGGTCTTCTTGTAGAAGCACCAGTCGCACAGGGTTCCCACGTTGCAGTGGAACTCACCCGATTCGCACGAATTGTCGACACCTTCCTTGGTCTCGACGATGGTGCCCTTCGCGATGGAGAGCTTCACCGGGGTGACCGAGAGTTCGTGCACCACGGGCTTTGCGAGGTACAGCAGCTGCACCTTCGAGGTCTCCTCCTGGTCGGCCTCCTGCAGCATCAGCGCGTAGGCGAGCAACTGGAAGAACTTGTCGTCCTCGGACTTGAAGCGGTCGTTCGGGACCTTGCCCGTCTTGTAGTCCGAGATGGTGATCCCGTCGTCGCCGAAGGTGAAGCGGTCGATGATGCCGCGCAGTGCGACACCCTCCACGGTTGCGCTGACGTTGTGTTCCATGCCGTCGAACTCGGTGTGTGCGGGGTCCTCGAGGGTGAAGAGGTTGGACATGCACGCAAACGCCTGGTTCTTGAAGTCGGCAATGGTGCCCTTCTTCTCGGCCAGGGATTCCACCTGGTTCTGCCAGTCGCCGTCGGCCCAGCGCACCTTGGCAAGTGCGCGGACATGCTCGAGGGTGCGCTGGTCGGGGTCCTGTTGGTACATCTGCTCGAGGACGTCATGGACGAACGTGCCGAGGTGCGTGAACCAGGTGGGTGGTTCGCTGATCCGGTCGATGCGGCTGAGCTTGAACTTCTGGGGACACTGACGGTAGGTCTCGATGGACGAGGGGGAGAGGTACGCAGGGGGCGTGATCACGGGGTCAGTCTTCCAGACGGGTGATGCGGTGCCGCACGACCGTCAGCCGAGCAGGGCCTCGGCGTACTTCGACAGCATCGGTGCGGGTCCGCCCACGAGGAAGGTGGTGATGCAGGTCTCGCGCCACCTGGCGGCCTCGTCCTTGATCTTGTCGATCGGCCCGACGAGCGCGACGTCCTCCACCATCGACAAGGGGATGGCGGCCGCGGCCTCGTTCTTCTTGCCTGCCAGGTAGAGGTCCTGCACCTTCAGCGCGACGTCCTCGTAACCCATGCGGGCGAACACCTCGAAGTGGAAGTTCGCGCCGCGCGCACCCATGCCGCCCGCGTACAGCGCGAGGAACGGGCGGACCGCATCCGCACACTTCTCCACGTCGTCACCGGGAACGACGGTGATGGGAATGGCCACCTCGAACCGGTCGGCCTTGCCGGCCTCGCCGCTCTTCGCGAAGCCCTCTGCCAGGCAGTTGCGGTAGAACGCATCCTCCTTCGGGGAGAAGAACAACGGAAGCCAGCCGTCGCAGATCTCTCCCGCGAGTGCGACGTTCTTCGGCCCCTCGGCACCGAGGAAGATCGGGATCTCGTTCCGGTACGGGTGAATCGTGCTCTTCAGCGGCTTGCCGAGGTTCGCGCCACCCTTGTACGGCATGTCGTAGAACGCGCCGTGGTAGTCGACCGGCTGGTCGCGACGGACGATCTGGCGGATGATCTCCACGTACTCGCGCGTTCGTGCCAGCGGCTTCGGGTACGGATGGCCGTACCATCCCTCGACCACCTGCGGACCGGACGCACCGAGTCCCAGGATGAAGCGACCGCCCGAGAGATGGTCCATGGTCATCGCCGCCATCGCGGTCGCCGCCGGTGTGCGGGCGCTCATCTGGATGATCGATGTGCCGAGCCTGATGTTCTCGGTGTGCGATCCCCACCATGCGAGCGGGGTCAGTGCGTCACTTCCGTATGCCTCCGCGGTCCACGCGCTGTCGAAGCCGAGCCGGTCCGCTTCCTTGATTGCCTCGAGGGCCCCGGCCGGCGGACCGCTGCCCCAGTAACCGGCTGTGTACCCGAGTGTGACGTTCTTCTTTGGCATGCCGCAACAGTAGGTCATGCGGAAGAGGGGCTCGTCTAGCCTGCAACGGATGTCGTTCCGGCCGTTCGGTGTCATCGAGGGTTTCTACGGTGACCCGTGGTCACAGTCCGAGAGAATCGCATGCATCGACGCACTGGCCGCAATGGGGGCCAACGCCTATGTCTGGGCGCCGAAGAGCGAACCGAGGCACCGCGACGCATGGCGCGACTCTTTCACGTCCGTTGAAATCGCGAATTTCGCCGCCTTGATCGGGAGGAACGCGAAGGTGTCGGTGTCGGTTGCACTGACACCCGGCAATGACGCGTCCGTCGCCGATGTGGTGGCAAAGTTGCAGCCCGTCGTGGACGCGGGGTGCCGGATCATCACGCTGTGTTTCGACGACCTCCCCGTGCTCGACGCTGCCGAACGTCACCGCACGATCGCGAACGGGGTGCGCGCGGAGACGGGTGTCGACGTCTGGCTCGTGCCCACGCATTACGCGGGCGTCTCCGGTTCGCGATATCTCGACTCATTGATGGACGGGTTGCACCCCGGGGTCCTCGTGATGTGGACGGGCGTCTGTGTCGTCAACGACTCAATCACCGGTGACGAGACCGCACGGCGTGCCGCAGCGTGTGCGGGGCGTGCGCCGTTGGTCTGGGACAACGTGCCCGTGAACGACGCGATGATGACCGGGTTCCTGCACATCGGTCCCTACCAGGGCCGTGAGCACGCGGTCGCACGCGAGAGTGCGGGGCTTCTCCTGAACCCGATGTTGTCGATGTCGGCGTCGCTCCCGATGATCGAGTCCGCGTGCGCGTGGTGGCACGGAGGGGATGCGACCACTGCATGGGAAATCAGTGTCGAGCGGGCGGGGTTGCGCACGCTCGCGGAGGCAACGTCGTACCCCGGTGATGCCCACTGGCCGGGCGAGCGACCGTCGCGCGGGTGGTTGCAGTCCGTGAAGGAACTCGTCGAAACGGGCGACCCGGACATCGACCCGTGGGTCGCGGCCGCGCGCGGTGGTGCCGGCATCGCGCTGGCGGCGATGGACATGATGGACGCAATCGCAGAGGGGAAGCGGGCCTCCGATCTCACGCGACTGTCGTTGCCGCTCATCGGGCTGCGTGACTGGCTGCGCAACGAGGCGCGCACGCTCGGTGCGGGTCCGCGCACGCGTCCCGTGTTCACGCAGGACGGAACGGGACGGTTCGCCGTCACCGGCGGCGCCGTCACGTTGACGAGATCGATACCCGAGGCACTCGTGTCGGATGCATTCGCCGCTCTCACTGCCGTCGATCAGGAGGGGTTGTGATCGGTCGGTTCCCTGCTGCGGTTCTCTGGGACATGGACGGCACGATCGTCGACACCGAGCCGTACTGGATAGCAGCCGAGTACGAGATCGTCGAGATGCACGGCGGCACCTGGTCGCTCGACCACGGCAAGGCCGTCGTGGGGAAGGACCTCCTCGACACCGGTGCGTACGTGCGCGACAACGGTCCCGTTCCGTTGACCCCGCACGAGATCGTCGAGATGCTGCTGGACCGTGTCATCGATTCGGTGCGGCGTGAGATCCCGTGGCGGCCCGGTGCCAGGGAACTGCTCGCTGACTGTCGTGCGTCGCGTGCCTCCACTGCGCTCGTCACCATGTCCTGGAGACGGTTCGCCACGGAGGTGGTCGATGCCCTGCCGCCGTCCTCGTTCGACACGGTGGTCGTCGGCGATGATGTCGCGAGGGGAAAGCCGCACCCGGAGCCGTACCTGCTGGCGGCCGAACGACTCGGCGTGGACCCGCGCGACTGTCTGGCCGTCGAGGACTCCCCGACGGGCGTGGCGTCCGCTCTCGCTGCGGGGTGCACGGTTCTCGCCGTGCCGCACATGGTCCCCATCCCGGTGCCTGACGACGCCGGCGGGAGGCTCGTGCTGCGTGATTCCCTCGCGGGATTACGCCACGGTGATCTCGCCGGCTTCCTGCGGCATCGATGACCGGTCCCCGCGCATGAGCGACGCGCCGTACGCGGCGACGAAGCACCCGACGCCGGCGATGATGAACGCTGACTGGTAACTGCCGCTCGAGTCGCGGAGGAAACCGGCACCCCATGCTGCGACAGCCGCACCGACCTGGTGGCCGGCGAACACCCATCCGTACACCACGGGTCCGCGGTTGATGCCGAACCGGCGTGCGCACAGCGCAACGGTCGGGGGGACAGTGGCCACCCAGTCGAGTCCGTAGAACACCATGAACCCGACGAGCCCGAGACCTGATGCATCCATTGCCGGGTCGAGAAAGAGGAGACTCGTGCCACGCAGGAAGTAGTACGCCGTCAACAGCCTTGCCGGGTCGATGCGATCGGTGAACCAACCCGAAGCGATGGTCCCGATGACGTCGAAACCCCCGATGAGTGCGAGATACCCGGCGGCGGTTGCCGCCTGCATGTGGTGGTCCTGCGCGGCCGAGAGAAAGTGCGTGCCGATGAGACCGTTGGTGGAGAGGCCGCACACGAAGAACGATCCCCACAGCAGCCAGAAGATCCGGTCGGCGCGCGCAGCCCGGAGCGCGTCGAATGCGTTCCTCACGGGGTTCACGGTCGACACCGGCATCTCGAAGCCTTCAGGTGCACCGAGCGGGACGAGACCGATGTCCGCGGGGGAGTTGCGCAGGAAGAGGAACACGACCGGCACGACGGCGAGGGCACTGCAGGCGATCACGGCACCGACGATGCGCCAACCGTGGTCGTCGGCAAGTCGTGTCAACACGGGCAGGAACACCAATTGACCGCTGGCACTCGCGGCCGTGAGCGCTCCCGTGACGATGCCACGGTGTCTCACGAACCACCGTGACGCAACCGTCGATGCAAAGACCGTCGCCATGCATCCCGACCCGATGCCCACGACGACCCCCCAGAGGAGGAAGAGCTGCCATGGCCGGTTCATCTGTGTCGTCGCGAGTGCGCCGACGGAGATGACGGCCAGCGATGACATCGTGACCCGTCGCAGGCCGTAACGGATCTGGAGGGCGGCCGCGAACGGACCGACCAGGCCGTAGAGGATCACGTTGATGCTGACCGCAGTGCCCACGGTCCCGCGGCTCCACCCGAACTCGTCGTGCAACGGGTCGATGAGGATGCTCGGGGTGCTGCGGAAGCCGGCCGCACCGACAAGAGTGACGAAGGCGACCGCGAACACGACCCACGCGTAGTGGAATTTCCCGGTCCGGACTCGCAACGGCACGAACGGACAGTAGTTCCGTGGACTAAGAAGAGAGCCATGAATCCAGAGACAGCACGCAAGACATGGCGCACGGCGGAGCCGATCCACGCGTTCATCTACTTCCTGCCGGAGGCGAGCGAGGCGTACGACGCGCTCGGGCCCATCGGGCCGCGCACCGGGTACTTCGCGTCACGTGTCGCAGCAATGGGCGAGGTGCCGGCTGATGTCGTGGTGTCCACGTTCTACAACTTCAACCCGGGACTCGTGCGTGACGCGATGGTCCCGGCGTGGACGGTGGCATCCGCGGAGAAGTGGGCGGAGACACGGCTCACCGCCGTCGATGCCGGTCTGCGCCGTGGCTGGAACGGTGTCGTCGATTCACCGGAGATCCGCGAGCTCGCGACGTTGCTCCGTGACGCGGCGATGCGCGCGTGCGAGTCGCCGGAGGGCCGTCCGCTGTTCGCCGGGCACGCGTCGTTGCAGTGGCCCGACGAACCGCACCTCCAGTTGTGGCTGGCGCAGACGCTGCTCCGCGAGTTCCGCGGCGACGGGCACATCGCCGCGCTCGTCACCGAGGGTCTGTCCGGGCTCGAGGCACTGATCACCCACGCCGGGTCAGGCGACGTCACGGCGAAGATCCTCGCCTCGTCCCGCGCATGGCCCGAGGCTGAATGGAACGCCGGGGTCGAGGGTCTTGCCGCACGCGGGATCGTCAATGCGGATGGTTCCCTCACTGAGGCGGGTCGTGCCCAGCGTGACCGCATCGAGTTGCGCACGGACGAACTCGCTGTTGCCCCGTACGCGGTGCTGGGGGAAGAGAAGTGCGAACGGGCCAGGGAACTCGCCCGGCCGCTCTCGAAGGCCATCGTCGACTCGGGGATGATCGGCTTCCGTTGATACGGTTCCCCCATGCTGTCACGGGGGGAAGCGATAGCGGCATTGACTGCTGTCGGCGAGTTTTTCGAGCTGGAAGTCGCCGACATGCACGGCGCGAGCCGCAGGGTGTTCAAGAACGCCCCGCGGTCACTGCGCGAGCAATGGTTGGCCACGGCTGACTACGGCGACCGGCCCTACTTCATCTACAACGACGAGACCACCACGTACGCAGACGCCCATCGCATGGTCAACTCCCTCGCGGCGTGGCTCACCGATCGGGGGATCGGAAAGGGTGACCGTGTCGCCATCGGCATGCGCAACTACCCGGAGTGGGCAATCGCATTCTTCGCGGTGGAGTCGATCGGGGCGATCGTCGTCAGTCTCAACGCGTGGTGGATCGCCGACGAACTGAGGTACGCGTTCACCGATTCGAACGCTCACGCTGCGATCATCGACGGCGAGAGGCTCGAGCGCATCAGTGCCGACCTGCAGAAGGAGTGCGGCATCGAGAACATCGTCGTCGCCCACGGTGACGCGCGACCGGGCACCACGGCGTGGGCCGACGCAGTCGGCAACAGGAACGCGACGATGCCGGGAGTCGACATCGACCCGAACGACGACGCGACAATCCTGTACACATCCGGCACCACGGGTTTCCCGAAGGGCGCCATCGGCAGCCACCGCAACTACATCACGAACACGTGGAACGCCCGTTTCGGTGTCGCGCTCGCGGCGAAGATGATGGAGGCACCGGTCATCCCGAACATCGCCCCTCCGTCGACGTCCCTCTCGACATTCCCGTTCTTCCACATCGCCGGCCTGTGCGGTCTGATCAACCAGACGGCATTCGGGGGCACGATCGTCACGCAGTACAAGTGGGACGCCACCGAGGGCCTGCGCCTCATCGAGAAGCACAAGGTGTCGTCAATGGGCGGCGTTCCCACCGTGGTGCGGTCGTTGCTGGAGCACCCCGACCGCGACAAGTACGACCTGTCGTCGCTCGCGTCCATCGGCCAGGGCGGCGCGCCGGCATCACCCGACACGATCGCCCGCATCGGCAAGGACTTCGCGGGCAAGGTTGCCCCCGGCAACGGGTACGGCCTCACCGAGACGACTGCGGGCTGCATCGGCATCGCCGGTGCGGCATACCTGCAGCGCATGGACTCGATCGGCCTTCCGGTCGTGGGCACCGACGTGAAGATCGCCGATGATGACGGCAACGAAGTCCCGCGCGGGCAGATCGGCGAGCTGTGGATCAGCGGGCCGAACAACGTGCGCGGCTACTGGAACAAGCCCGAGGCAACCGCGAGTGCGTTCGTCGACGGGTGGTTCCGCAGTGGTGACGCCGGCTACATGGACGACGAGGGATACCTCTATGTCGTGGACCGCATCAAGGACATGGTGCTGCGCGGTGGTGAGAACGTCTACTGCGTGGAGGTGGAGTCGGCGCTGTTCGAGCACGATTCGGTGAAGGACTGCGCCGTGATCGGTCTTCCGCACGACAAGCTCGGTGAGGAGGTCGCGGCAGTCATCGTGCCGGCCGACGGCCACGGCGAGCACAGCGAGCACGAGGTGCTCGCACACCTGAGGTCGAAGCTCGCCGGGTTCAAGGTGCCGAGCAGGGTGTTCTGGCGGCGGGAGGATCTGCCGCGCAACGCAACAGGGAAGGTCCTGAAGAAGGACCTTCGCGACGAGTACTCGAAGTAGGAGAAGAACATGACGGGACGATTCGAGAACGGGTTCGCCGGCCGCGTGGCCGTGGTGACCGGTGGCGGCACGGGAATGGGCCGGGAACTGGTGCTGAAGTTGACCGCCGGGGGTTGTGACGTCGCCACGTGCGACGTGATCCAGGAGAACCTCGACGAGACGGAGCAGTTGGTGAGGGCAGCGGGGAACAA
>JBEDDY010000088.1:0-6198 GCA_041176025.1 Actinomycetota bacterium
GCAGGAAGCCGTGCCAGAAGCCCTCCACGCCGTGCATCCAGTAGAGCGCGACCAGTTCGCACCCCAGCACGTCACTGAAGAACTCGATCTGTGTCTTGATGTCACCGGTGCTGAGAGCCAGGTGGTGGACGCCGTTCGGTCGTGTCATGCACATGTTCTAGCGCACTTCGCCCGCGACGATTTCAGTGCCGAAAACAAAGGACCCGGTGCCTTTCGGCACCGGGTCCTTCAACGGATGTTTCGGAGAGAAGAATTACTTCTTCTTCTTGGCGACTGCCTTCTTGACGGTCTTCTTCGGGGCAGCCTTCTTCACGACCTTCTTGGCGACTGCCTTCTTGGCCGGTGCGGCCTTCTTGGCGGCTGCCTTCTTCGCCGGGGCTGCAGGAGCAACCGGGCGCTTCGTGTTGATCTTCGGTGCCGGCGCCTTGCCGAGGGCGATGTCCTTGAAGCCCTTCAGCGCGGTGACCTTCGCAACGGTCTTTGCTGCGATCTTGATCTGCTCGCCGGTGGCAGGGTTGCGACCGATGCGGGCGGGACGCTTGATCTTCGCGAACTTTGCGAATCCCGAGATGTTGACGACGTCACCCTTCGCGACCGTTGCCAGGATCACGTCGATGGTTCCTTCGACGAGCTTGGCCGCGGTCTTGTTGTCGACGTCGGTGTGGATGGCTACTGCTTGGATGAGCTCACGCTTCTTCATGGCTGTATGTCTAGTCGCTGGGTGTGGGCCAAAGGTGGATTTCCCCAATGAATTCGGGGGGCTTTCGTCACGGTCAGTTCGGCGTGCTCGCCGGGAGAGACCAGGTCACCTGACCGGTGCGGACGACGACGGGTTGTTCGGTGTACGTGATGACACCCGTACCGGGCTTCTTGTCGGTGCACGTCATCAGCCCCGCGGCGAGAACAGGGGTGGTCACGCCGGTGCACACGACTGTGGATATCCCCAGCCGGATGCGGGTCACCACGTACGTCACCGTGAACCCGCTGGACACCGAAACCGGGGCCCAGGAAAGGGTTTCGTCCTGCCCGCGGGGCGAGTGGCTGACGACCGGCGCGACGGACGGGGAGAAGGTTGCGCCTGCAAACTGGTGCGCCGAGGACATGGGCGTTGCGCTGTACAGCGCCGAGGTGCCGCGCACGGCGGACCGGGGGAGAAGGCCGAAGACCATCACGAGAATGATGATCACGACGACGATCCGCCGTGCGCGAGACATTCCGGCTAGCTCCAGACGATGGTCGAGCACTGCTGCCCGGCCGTGCACGAGCCGACGGACTGGTTCGCCGCCTGCACCGCGTGGAACGTGAGCGTGATGGATGCCGTCCCGCCCTGGAGCGAGTTCGGGGCCAGCAGGGGCAGCAGGTAGTCGATGTTGAAGGTGCTGGCGTCGTCGGTCGAAGCCGGGGTGGTCGACAGCAGGATGTTGGTCACGGGGGTTCCCGCCACGAGTGTCGTGTCGGTGCCGGCCGTGTTCTTGTAGGTCGTGCCCGACATGACGGTTGCCCCGCCGTTGACGCCCACCTTCAGCTGGAGGCCACTGCCCGTGGCTGTGTACAGCGCCGTGGACCCGGCCGTGACGGAGATGTCGACTGCCAGGTAGGCAGCGACCGAGCCCGTGTACTTCACCTTGTAGTCGCACGGCGTGAGAGAGGCCGATCCGCTGCCGTAATTGGTGGAGGAGTCCCCCGGGGTCATCGCGGTGACGCTGCAGGTGGTGCTGGTTGCCCCGAGACCGACGCTCACCGTGCCCGATGTGAACGAGCTCGACGCACTGGTCTGGGTGGCACTGAAGAGCGCCATGGTCGACCCGAGGGTCAGTGTGGTTGCCGCGGCAACCGTGGCAATCGCGGCGCCGCAGTACGCGACGGCCTTCGTGATGGGCATTCTCATTGTGTTCCTTCGTTGGTGGGTTGGGTGTTGTCTTGGCCTTCGGCGTGGCGAATCAACGCCAGTGCCAACCGGACGAGAATGAGGGAGAGACCGAACATCACCAGGGCGTTGCGGTTCTGCGTCGCGTGCATCACGTAACCGAGACGCGGGACGACCCCGGTCACGGTGCCGATGACGGCGGATCCGTCGACCGGGTCGGTGTCGGGTTGGGGGTTCGCATCTCCCTTGGTGATGAACGTGCGGTTGCCTGCGGCATCGACCGACGTCCGCAGGATGCGGTGCGTCACCAACAGCCGGGACGTCGCGGAGGCGCGGTACGTGATGATGTCGCCCGCACGGAGTCGTCCGGTCTCTTCTCCGGACACACGGCGCACGAGCACTGCGTCACCGGCGGAGAACGCGGGTGCCATCGACCCCGACCGGACAATCAGCGCCTCACGGCCGAAGAAGATTGCCGAGCCGTCCGGGGAGACATTCGAGGCGACGGCCAGTGCGAGGATCCCGGTCACGACGATGACGAGAACCGCAGCCGCGGTGGCATGAACGACACTGACAACGGCACGGAAGCCGCGGCCGACGACGTTGCTGCGGATGCCGCCTGCTTCGTTGCGGGTGATCGCGATTGCCATGTGGCAATTCAACGATGGGGAGCATCTGATTGCGAGTGGAATTCATCCCGCAGTGGGGGTATTCCCATACTCGCCACATCGGTGATCCCCCGGGGATCACCGTGGCTTACCGGAGTTCGTCGGCGACCTGGGACACGAACAGGGCGAGTTGGGTGCGGTTCTCGTAACCGAACTTCTTCAGCATCCGCGACACGCGGTTCCTGACCGTCTGCAGGTTCAGGTGCACGGCTTCCGCAATCTGTTGGTCACTGGCGCCTGTGCCCAGCAGTCTGAGAATTGCGCGGTCGAACTCGTCGAGGGTGCCGAGCAGGTCCAGGCCACGAAGACTGAGTTCCTCGAGGGACTCACGAACCTCCTCACGGTTGAAGAGGTTCAACCCCATGCTGACGTCGATGATCGTCTTCACGAGGAGAGAGCTGTCGCCCGACTTCAGCACGAACGCGGATGCACCCACTTGGTACGACGCAACGAACGACGATGCCGACCTGAACGACGTGAGCATCACGACTGCAGTCCCGGGATGCGACAGCCGGACTCTCCGGAGGATGTCGAGGCCCGACTCGTTGTTCAGCGCGATGTCCAGCAGGAGCACGTCTGTCTGGGTGTCCCCGAGGACCGCGAGCAGGGCCTTCTCGGTGTCGACCGAACCCACCACGTTGATCCCCTGTGCGTTCAGGACGTTCGCCAGTGCCTCGCGCACCATCTGGTGGTCGTCACAGATCACCACGGATACTTCCTTGTTGGTCATGCCCTGCTCTCGTGTTCCATCGGGACCCGCCATGTCAGGCGGACCAGTCCGTCATCGGTGTTCGCGAGTGTCATGACGCCACCCAGGAGACCGGCCCGTTCCGCCATGTTCAGCGTTCCGCTCTGTCTGGCGGAATCCTCGGGCAGCGGTGCGCCGTCGTTGTCGATCCGGAGCGTGAGGATCCCGCCCGCTTCGTCGGCCGTGATGTCGATCCTCCGTGCGTCACCGTGCCGGACGGCATTCGCGGATGCCTCCCTGACCACGGCCCTGACGTTCGTGCGGAGCCGCGCGGATATCCCGTGGACGGGGGCGTTGACCGTGATCCTCGCCCCGGTCGCCTCGGACAGTGCCCTCGTGAGCGACTGGAGTTCCTCCTCGAGCGACTCGTCCACCGTGTTCCGCACGTCGAAGATCTCGTGACGGATCTCGGTGATCACGTCGGTGATCGTCGTGCGCACACCTTCCAACCGCTCCCGGGTCGACGGGTCGTCCGTCATCCGTCCGATGTCCTCGATGGTCAGCGACACCGCAAAGAGGTTCTGGATGACCGAATCGTGGAGGTCCCGCGCGATCCGTTCGCGGTCCTCCGCGATGGCGACCGCCTTCTCGGCGTGGGCAACCTCTGCTTCGTGCCGTTGCAGGCGGTTCTGTGCCTGCTGGAACTCGCTGAGGTCGCTTCCGATCTCGAGCACGAAGTTGCCCGCCCTCTGCCACTGCACCTCGATCGCGACGACTGATCCCTTCGGTCGGTACCTGTCACCGTCATCGGGGTTCAGGTTGAACAACTGGTAGGAGTGGCCATCGGTCCATGCGGTGTTGACGTGGGCCAGCGCGCTCTCGGGCAGGAAGTACGTGTCGACGATTCTCTGTCCCCGCTCGACCTTCTTCGTGCGGACCTTCTCGTACGCGGTGTTCCAGGAGATCAGCTCGCAGTCAATGATCTCTCCGTTCCCGCCGAAGACAGGCCGGTGCACGCAGATGTAGTCGCGCATGCTGTTGAAGATCGACCAGACGACCACCGGGTTGTAGTCGGGAGGCGGATTCCCCTCTGCACCGGGAGAGTCCGTCGTCATATGACGAAACTACACAAGAAAAAGTCCCGCACCCTTTCAGTCAAATGCGAGACGGCTCTTGGCGTCCGCCTGGTGCCGGTAGTGATCATGGACGACGGCGAGCGCAAGTTGTGTCCTGTTCGCGCAACCGAAGGTCCTCAACAACCCCGACACGTGGTTGCGCACGGTCTGGACGTTCAGGAAGACGGCGTCTGCCACCTGGGCATCAGTGTCGCCCTCGGCTACGCGGCCGAGGATCGCGCGGTCCGTGTCGCTCAACAGCCGCACCTTGCCGCAGTGGTCCAGTTCCTGGACGATCAGACCGCGGGATTCGTCAGGCAACACCGGGCGAGACTACTTGCGTCCTCAACGAATGGGTCAGATGCCCGAATAGTGTTCAGGGTGCAGTCGCTACTGTCTGCGTGGTGCAGTCGGGGGACTGCGGGGAGGGAGTCTTGTCATGGCACGCACACCGAAAGACACGTCGATCATGTTGTTGTCGAATGCGGAGCCGAAGGACCTCCCGCCGTTGTCATCGCTGAAGGTGCCGCCGGTGAAGCCGACAGGCCAGGGACACACGACGTTCCCGTACGAGAACCTCGCATTCGAGGGTGGCGGCGCCAAGGGGTACGCCTACATCGGGGCCGTGCGTGTCCTCGAGGAAGAGGGCATCTACCCGTTGAACGTCCGCCGGGTGACCGGCACCAGCATCGGCAGCATGTTCGCGATGTTCGCCGCTCTCGGGGTGAGCAGCGAGTACATGGAGAAGAGGATCCCCGCTGACATCGAGAGCCTCGCGAAGGACGGCTCCGGCGGTGCACTCGGCGGATTCGTGCGTGCCGCACGACGCAAGGGCATGAACCCCGGCCAGCGCCTGTACGACTTCCTCGGCGAGATCCTCGAGGAAGTCACGGGCAGTGCTGACATCACATTCGCCCAGCTCCACGAGCGGTGCGGCCGGGAACTCGCCATTCCCGTCACGAACGTGACGCGCATGATGACGGAGTTCTGCCACATCAAGACGACACCGAACATGGCGGTGCGTGTCGCCACCCGCATGTCGATGTCACTGCCGGTGTTGCTGCAGCCGATCAGCCTCCGTTCGGTGTACGACCGCGTGACGGGTGAGGCGAACGCCGAGTTGTACGTCGATGGGGGCCTGTTGTGCAACAACCCCACGCACGTGTTCGATGGTTGGTGGCTGTCGATGGACCCGCGCGACTCATTCCTGCGCAGGCTGCAACCGCTCGACCACGCTGCCGCGCAGTACCCGCGTTCGGCCCGCTTCAGTCCCGCGAACACGCGGACGCTCGGTTTCACACTCTTCGCCGGCGAGGAGACCGACATCACCCGCAGCTGGCTATCGCCCGGTGCCGAACCACCGGCACGACCCGACACGGAAGCTGCACGTGAGTACGCCGAGAAGGAGAAGGTGCGCCAGCGCCAGAGCGACATGCAGAAGCCGATCCAGCGCCTGCTGCAGCGTCTCGACGAGCACGATGCCGACAGCGACGGCCGCATCTCGCGCGGAGAACTGCGGGCCACGTTGACGGACGGCTCGTTCTCCACCGAGGACACGGTGCTCATCTTCGGGTCAGCGGACGTGGACGAGATCTTCGAGCACATGAACGCCGACGGCGGGGACACGATCGAGTTCGGAGAGCTGCTCGCGTACCTCGAGACCCGCGGCCTTGACGTGACCACGTCTCTCGTGGGTTTCCCCGCGCGTCCGCCGAAGAACATCGTGGACTTCGCCATGAACATGATCGAGGCCGTCAGTCGTGACCTCACCCGTTCCAACCAGACGAGCGACGACCGACCGCGCACGATCCCCATCAGCACCGACTACATCGGCACCACCACGTTCAACCTGGTGGATGC
>JBEDDY010000089.1:0-2644 GCA_041176025.1 Actinomycetota bacterium
TCTTGAGCCTTCTTGGCCTTGGTGATGAGCTTTTCGGCGATGGGGCGCAAGGCCTTGGCCTTGGCCTCGGTGGTCTCGATGGCCTCGGCGGCGATGAGCGAGGCGGCCAGGTTGGCCATCATCAACTTCTGGTGAGCGGAGCTGCCACCGAACTTGCGGGCGCGGCGAGGTGTTGCGGGCATGGTGATGTTCTTTCGTCTGTGATTCGTGGGTGTCAGCCGCGCAAGGACAAGCCGCGCTCATCGAGCTTCTGCTTGACCTCGTCGAGGCTCTTCTGGCCGAAGTTGGTGATGTTGAGGAGGTCGTCCTCGGTCTTGCTGAGCAACTCGCCGATGGTGTTCACCTGGGCGCGCTTCAGGCAGTTGCGGGGGCGCTCGGACAGGTCGAGGTCCTCGATGGCGATGTCGAGATCCGGGCTGGTGGCACCGGCCTGGATGACCTCACCCAACTCGAGACCCTTGGGCTCGTCGGACAGGTTGGCCACCAGATCCACCAACGAGCGCAGCGTGGCGCCGGCCGAGGCCAGGGCCTCGCGCGGGGTGATGGTTCCGTCGGTCTCGATGTCGATCACGAGCTTGTCGTAGTTGGTGCTCTGCTCGACGCGCGTCGGCTGCACGTCGAACATGACGCGACGCACGGGCGAGAAGATGGCGTCGATCGGGATGACGCCGATGGTGCCGTTGCCCGAACCACGATCGCTGCTGAGATAGCCGCGACCCTGCTCGACCGTGAGGTCCACGGCCAGGCGGCCCTTGTCGTTCACCGTGGCGATGACGAGGTCCTTGTTCAGGATCTCGACCTCGGCGGGGCAACGGATGTCACCGGCCGTGATGACCGCGGGACCACGCACGTCGACGCGAATGGTGACCGGCTCGTCGGCGGCCGAGGTGAGCACGACGTCCTTGAGATTCAAGATGATGTCGGTGACGTCCTCGGTGACACCGGGAATGGTGTCGAACTCGTGCAGGGCCTCGTCGAACTTCACCATGGTGATCGCGGCGCCCGGGATGGACGACAGCAGAACTCGACGCAGCGAGTTGCCGATGGTGTGGCCGAAGCCGGGCTCGAGCGGGCCGACGGAGAACGACTGCCGATTGCTCGACTCCTCGTTCTCGGTTTCGACTGTGGGGCGCTGGATGACGAGCATGTGTCTCTTCCGTTCGTCGGGTGTTGGGGACTGGCTGGGTTGGATTACTTCGAGTAGAGCTCGACGATGAGCTGTTCGCGCACGGGCACGTCGATGTGCTCGCGCGCCGGCTCGGTGCGAACCGTGACCTGCTTGCCGCCGTCGCCACCTTCGAGCCAGCCCACGATGGAGCGGTCGAGCGTGTCGACGTTGTGCTGAATGACGATCATGTCGCGAGCCTTGGTCGACAAGCTGATGACATCGCCCTTCTTGACGCGGGCGCTCGGGATGTTCAGGCGCTTGCCGTTGACCAGGATGAGGCCATGGCTGACGAATTGACGAGCCTGCGGACGCGTGCTGGCGAAGCCGGCGCGGTACACCACGTTGTCGAGACGCAGCTCGAGCAGACGCAGAAGATTCTCACCGGTCGGACCGGCGAGACGGTTGGCCTCTTCGTAGGTCTTGCGGAACTGCCGCTCGAGGACGCCGTAGATGTACTTGGCCTTCTGCTTTTCCTGGAGCTGAGCGAGGTACTCGCTGCCCGCCGAACGACGACGGGTGCGACCGTGCTGGCCCGGGGGGAAAGGACGGCGCTCGAGGGCCTTGCGACCCTTCTCGTTCTCGAACAGGTTGGTGTTCAGGCGGCGCGACAGGCGCACCTTGGGACCGGTGTAGCGGGCCATCTCTTAGTTCCTCTTCCGCTTGGGCAACTTGCATCCGTTGTGGGGCACGGGGGTGACGTCCTTGATGCCGGTCACTTCGATGCCGGTGTTCTGCAACGAACGAATGGCGGTGTCACGGCCGGAGCCGGGGCCCTTGGCGTGCACTTCGACGCGACGCATGCCCTGCTCGAAGGCGACCTTGGCGGCCTTCTCGGCGGCGAGCTGCGCGGCAAACGGGGTGCTCTTGCGTGAGCCCTTGAATCCGACTCCACCACCCGACGCCCACGAGAGAACGTTGCCCTCGGTGTCGGTGATGCTGACGATGGTGTTGTTGAACGAGCACTTGATGTGGCACACACCAACGGCAACGTTCTTGCGTTCGCGCTTACGGGGGCGGCGTCCGCCCGGCTTCGGCTTCGCCATGATTACTTCCTCACTGCCTTCTTCTTGTTGGCGACGGTCTTCTTCGGGCCCTTGCGGGTACGAGCATTGGTGTGGGTTCGCTGGCCGCGCACCGGCAGGCCCTTGCGATGGCGGACGCCCTGCAGGCAGCCGATCTCGATCTTGCGCTTGATGTCGGTCTGCACTTCGCGGCGCAGGTCGCCCTCGACGGTGATGTTCTGATCGACCCAACCGCGGAGCTTGTTCACTTCGTCATCGGTGAGATCACGAACGCGGGTGTTGGGGTCGATGCCGAGATCGGCGCACATGCGCTGAGCCGTGGGCTTGCCGATGCCGAAGATGTACGTGAGCGAAATCTCCAACCGCTTCTCGCGGGGGATGTCAACGCCGGAAATACGGGCCATGAACGTTTCCTTGCTTCCTTCTCAGCCTTGACGCTGCTTGTGACGCGGGT
>JBEDDY010000090.1:0-9527 GCA_041176025.1 Actinomycetota bacterium
GGGAGGGACACCGCGTCACGTTCGGTTCCCGTCTGTACCGCGGGAACATCGCGACGCACTCCGCGGTGGTGGTCGAACGACTGCTGGAGGCCGGCGCCGTGATCGTCGGCAGCACCACGGCACCCGAGTTCGCACATGCCGGGATCACGGACAGCCCGTTGCACGGGCCCACACGCAATCCGTGGGACCCATCACGCACGACGGGCGGCTCTAGCGGAGGTTCCGCGGCTGCCGTCGCCTCCGGGTGCGTGGCCGTGGCCGAGGGAAGCGACATGGGTGGTTCCGTGCGCATCCCCGCTGCGTGGTGCGGAGTGGTCGGGCTCAAGCCGTCGCTCGGACGCATTCCCATGGACGTGTTGCCGGGTCTGTGGGACAGCATCTCGCACCACGGTCCGCTTGCCCGCACGGTCGACTGCGCCCGCACGTTCATGGCCGCCGTGGCGGGGCCCTCGCTGCGCGACCCTCTGTCGCACATCGTCCCGACGGGGACGGAGCGACCGGACATCTCCCGCCTGCGGGTTGCGTGGTCGGCCGACCTCGGTTGCTGGGGTGTCGACCCCGCCGTTGGCGCAGCCGTGGCGCACACCGTCGACACGCTGCGCGGGTCCGTCTCGTCTGTTGTCGACGCTCCCCCTCTCTTCACTCCCGGGGACCACCGACTGTGGCTCGGCATGTGGGGCATATTCATGGCCGCCTACTACGGCGACGAGGTGGACAGGAATCCCGATGAAGCTGACCCTGATGTCGTGTCACTCATGCGGCTCGGCCGGGGGTTCTCCGCGGTCGATGCGAAACGGATGGAGATCGCCCGGTCGGCCACGTGGCGGAACGTGGCGTCAGTGCTTGCCGATAACGACGTGATCATCTGTCCGACGATGTCGAGATTCCCCGGACCCGCGGCCAAGGCCGACGACAAGTTCGACCTCCACGACGACCCGTCCGACGGGTTGCTCCGTTCCGCCGACATGACGACCGTGTGGAACCTCGTCTCGCCCCTGCCGGTCGTCTCGGTGCCGTGCGGCTTTCGTGCCGACGAAGGCATCGAACTGCCCGTGGGACTCCAGATCGTGGGACACCCGGGCCGCGAGGACGTGGTGCTCGCGCTCGCCGAATGGATCGAGGAACGATCGGGCGTGCCCGCCAGGCGACCTACGATGCCCACATGACCGAGCACACATCCATCACCTGGATGCTCGACGCCAACCGTGACCCGGCGGCGCTCGATGAATTCGAGTCCGTCGCCGGTGCAGTCCTGCACCCGGTGGCCCGCGAGCACCTGCTCGACGGCTCCCACCACCGCACCACCCCCTTCCCGCGGCTCGAGAACCATGGTCGGTACCTGTTCGGCATGTTGTTCGTGCCGTCGAACACCTCGAACACTTCGGCGGATTTCGACAGGGTGGTCTTTGCCATCTCCCACGACGCGGCAGTCGTCTCAGTCGCATCCCACCCGACGAGCTCCCAGAACTGGGGATTCATCGCGGGCCGCATCGGCGGCACCACGCAATATGCGAACGACTCGTGCGCCGGGGGTCGTTTCCTGCTGGAACTGCTGGGGATTGCCGTGCACGAACTGATGCTGGATGCGACGAACCTGCAGGACACGATCAGCGTCACGACCTCGCGCCTGGGTGTTGGTGTCGACCTGACCCGCGACATCGAGGATCTCCCGGCGGACGGCATGACGAGCCGCCAGCGGCGGACGATGCTCCAGAGGTTCAGGGAGGTAGGCCCCACGCTCTCGGCCATCAGGCACGAGATGCCGAGCATGCTCGCCGTCGTCAACGAGTCGAGTGACATGCTCGGCCGTCTCGTCAACGACGACGACACGATCGACATCAAGACCGACAACTCCGGCGACTCCCGCGAGCTTTTCTCACGGGAACTCGAGATCTTCCTGTCCGACATCTGGATCGACTGCCGCAACCTCTCGGCGGTCCTCTCGGGGATCGACTCGTCCATCGTGACGACGAAGGAGTTCATGAAACAGCTGAGCGACGAGGAGAACGTGGCATCGAACCGGTTCACGGGTGCGATTGCCTCGATCATGCTCCTGCCCACGTTCATCGTCGGCCTCTACGGTCAGAACTTCGCAGTGTTCCCCGAGACCCGGTGGCACTACGGGTACGCGTTCTCGTGGGCTGTCATCGTGATCGTCACCATCGGTCAGGTCTGGTTCTTCCGCCGCCGAAAGTGGCTGTGACCGCCATCGGGGTGGGCCGGTCGGCCGCCACTCGGTAGAGTGAGATTCCGCATACGCGGGTGTAGCTCAATGGCTAGAGTTCCAGCCTTCCAAGCTGGCTATGCGGGTTCGATTCCCGTCACCCGCTCCATTCGACGGTTCCGTGCGACCGATCACGGTCGGCAGCGTTCCGCTCCGTCCGGTGATGCCCCGTTAGCGTGGCATCATGCCCAGCAACGCAACCCTGAAGGCCATGAACATCATCCACAGGACCGGCCTCGCACTGTCGTTCGGGAAGTGGGGTTGGGTGGCCGGCGGGATGCCCGCCATCAAGCTGTGCACCATCGGCCGCAGGAGCGGCCAGGAACGCGAGAGCATGCTCACCTGCCCCGTCGTCCAGGGGGACACGTTCGTGGTGGTGGCATCCCGCGGGGGCGATGACATCCACCCCGCATGGTTCCTGAACCTGCGTGACAACCCGACCGTCTGGGTGGAGGCGAAGGGACAGCCCAGGCACCAGCGACGGGCCCGCATCGCCACGGCCGACGAGAGGAACGCTCTCTGGCCCACGATCACCGCGAACTACCAGGGTTACGCCGACTACCAGTCGAAGACGGACCGTGAGATCCCGGTCGTCTTCCTCGAGCGCACCTGAACCCCGCCATCGCCTACCATGACCGCCCATGACAAGGGGAAACATCTCGTGCATGGCCGACATCGTCCGGACGCACGGCACCGACCGACCTGACCACACCAGCCTCATCGAGGGCGCACACCGACTGTCATGGTCGGAGCTGTACGAACGGGCCCAACGCGTGGCGAACGGTTTCGCGGCCGCCGGCGTCGGCAACCAGGACCGCGTTGCCTTCCTCGACATGAACGGCATCCCCCACTTCGAGGTGTTCTACGGCGCCGCCCTGCTGAATGCCGTCAGCGTCGACGTGAACTGGCGACTCGCCGCACCGGAGGTGGAATACATCGTGAACAACGCCGAGGCGAAGGTTCTCGTTGTCGGCGCCGAGTTCGCCCCGATAGTCGATGCGATCGCGCCGAACCTCACACACACCACGTTGATCCTCGTTGTCGGTGGCCACGGCCAGTACGAGGACTGGAACGCCTGGGTGGCGCGGCAGTCGCTTGGCGACCCGATGGTGCCGTCCGAACACGACGACATCGCCTTCCAGCTGTACTCCAGCGGCACGACCGGTCTCCCGAAGGGCGTGATGCTCTCGAACGACAACTTCCTCGCGCTCGCCCCGATGATCAGCCAGATCTGGGAGCTCTCCCCCGACTCGGTGAACATGGCCGCGATGCCGCTCTTCCACATCGGTGGCGGCGGCTGGGCAACTGCCGGCCAGTTCCTCGGCTGCACCACGGTCGTCGTGCGTGTCATGGACCCTGCTGCCGTCATCAGGCTGATCGGCGAGCACCGCATCACCCATGCGTTCCTCGTGCCGGCGGTTCTCGCCTTCATGACCATGGTGCCCGGCGTCGAGGACGCCGACTTCTCCAGCCTCGAGGTCTTCGTCTACGGCGCGTCGCCGATCAGCGAGGAAGTGCTCACCAGGAGCGTGCAGTTGTTCAAGACCAAGTTCTGGCAGGCGTACGGACTCACCGAGACCACCGGTGGCGTCGTGAACCTGCCGCCCGCCGACCACGACCCGAACGGGCCGAACAAGCACCGCCTGCGCAGCTGCGGCGTGCCCGGCCCCGGCGTGGAAGTGCGCATCGTCGACAACGACACCGGCCGGGACTGCGAACAGGGCGAGGTCGGCGAGATCTGGATCAAGTCGCCGCAGGTGATGGTCGGGTACTGGAAGCGCCCCGAGGACACCGCGAAGGCCATCGATGCCGACGGTTGGTTCAAGTCCGGGGACGCCGGCTATGTCGATGCCGACGGGTACGTGTACATCCACGACCGCGTGAAGGACATGATCGTCTCGGGCGGCGAAAACGTCTACCCCGCCGAGGTGGAGAACGTCCTCATGTCGCACCCGGGCATCGCCGACGTCGCCGTCATCGGCATCCCACACGAGAAGTGGGGCGAGACCGCGATGGCCATCGTGGTGAAGGCTGCCGGTGCGACGGTGACCGAGCAGGAGATCATTGATTTCTCGCGCGAACGTCTCGCAAAGTTCAAGTGCCCGACACGAGTCGAGTGGATCGATGCACTGCCCCGAAACCCCAGCGGCAAGGTCCTGAAGAAGGACCTGCGCGAGCCGTACTGGGCGGGACACGAGCGCCGCGTCAACTGACACGGGTCCTGCACAGAACGACTAGTTTCGGGGCGTGCAGGACCCGCGTTCAGACCCGTTCCTGGACACCATCGTCCACATCGTCGAGTCGCGGCAGGGCCGGCCGAACCTGCCGTCTGACGGATGTCCGTTCTGTGTGGGCGGGCTGGAGGCACCCGAGCCGTACGAGGTGAAATCCTTCCCCAACAGGTGGCCCGCGCTCGGGGAGGGCAACTGCGAGGTTGTCCTCTACTCACAGAAACACGACGCGACATTCCACGGGCTCGGCACCGTCGGGGTGCGAAAGGTCATCGACCTCTGGGCGGACCGGACTGCCGCGTTGCTCGGCAGGCCGGGGACCGAGTACGTGATGGTCTTCGAGAACAGGGGTGCCGAGGTTGGCGCGACCATCTCCCATCCGCACGGCCAGATTTATGCGTTCGACCACACGCCGGCCCGCATCGCCCGGTTGTTCTCGGCGGGATGGGAACCCGACTCCGCGGCCGAACGCCTGGTGCGAGCCGACGACCACTTCATCGCCACGACGACGTTCGCGCCGGTGTTCCCCGTCACGGTGTCCGTCGCGCCGAAGTCCAGGACCGGGCGTCTCGACAACCTCAGCGACGAACAACGAACCTCCCTCGCGGCGACACTGGTGGACGTCCTCGCACGGCTGGACAGGCTGTTCGACACGCCGCTTCCCTACATGATGTGGGTCAACCAGGCACCCGGTAGCGGTGCGGGCAACGAGTGGATGAACATCGAGATCGTGTCACCGTGGCGCGGCAGGGATGTGCCGCGGTACATCGCGGCTGCCGAGGTGGCCGGTGGCGAGTACTTCAACCCCGTCAACCCGGAGGAACTCGCCGCCACCCTCCGTGGCCTCGCCTGACGCTGGTCAGGCGGCGCTGTTGGTGACGAGACGGCCGGGGCGTGCCCCGGTGTCGCGGCCGTTGCGGCGTGTGACGACACCCGCGACGATGGTGGCGTCGTATCCCCTGGCGTCCTGCAGCAGGCGCATGCCGCCCGCCGGCAGGTCGTACACGGCATGCGGTGCCATCAGCTGGAGGCCGTCGAGATCGATCACGTTGAAGTCGGCCCGCTTGCCCACCTCGATACGACCCCGGTCCGTGAGGCCGTAGACGTCGGCGGGCTGCGAGGTCAACCTGCGGACACCGTCCTCGAGCGCGAGACGCGGCCCGCGCGAACGACCCTTCACCCAGTGCGTGAGCACGTAGGTCGGGATCGACGCATCACAGATCGCGCCGCAGTGCGCACCACCATCGGCGAGTCCGAGGATCGCGGCATCGTCCATCATCTGGTCGTACAGCGCATCATGGTTGCCGTCGGCGTAGTTGAAGAGCGGCAGCAGCAGCATCGTCGGCTCATCGGACGCGGTGAGTGCGTCGTAGGCGATCTCCATCGGCAGGACACCGCGCTCCTGCGACAACGCCCCGATCGAACGTGACGGGTCCTGCTCGTAGTCGGGCTCGACTCCGCTCTCCAGCACGTAGCAACGCGGAAGAACCATCTCGAGTCCCTTCTGGCCGAGCAACTTCGACTCATCATCGTCGACCGGTTGTTCGGCAAGGATTCTTGCGCGCACCTGCGGGTCGCGCATGGCGATGATCCGTTCGTTGACCGGCAGATGGGCGATGGCCTCGTAGCTCGGGCGGAGGCGGAACGGGTTGCGGGTCTCGAGCCCGAGCAGCACGCCGAACGGTCGGCCGGCCACGAGGGGGACGACTTTTGCGCCCTCCGCACGCCACTTCGCGGCGGTGTCCATCTCGCGTCGCCAGCGGAGCGGGTCCTGGTTGTGCTGGAGCACGATGAACGTCGCGGTCAGACCGGTCTCCTTCGCCATCGTGCCGATCCAATCGAGCTCGCGCTTGGTGACCGCGTCGTCGTCGTGGGCAACGATGCCCGCCATCGCCACCTCGAAGATGCGGCCGCCGCCGTCACGCACGGCTTTCGCGATGGCGAACAGTTCGTCGTCGTCTGCGAACGTTCCCGGCACCGGGATGCCGTCACTGCTGAGATGACCGAGCGTGCGCGACGTGGTGAAGCCGAAGGCACCCGCCTCCATCGCCTCGCGCGCGAGCCGCGCCATCTCGGCGACGTCCTCAGGCGATGCCTCCTCGTTGCCCCCGCTGCGCTCGTCGCCCATCACGAACGTGCGCAACGGTCCGTGCGGCAGCTGCACCCCGACGTCCATGGACCACTGACGTGTGCGCAGGACGTCCATGTACTCGGGGAAACTCTCCCAGCCCCATGTCATGCCCTCGTACAGCGCCGTCCCGGGGATGTCCTCCACACCCTCCATCAAGCGGATGAGATGGTCCTCACGACCCTTGCGCACGGGCGCAAATCCCACGCCGCAATTGCCGGTGATGATGGTCGTCACCCCGTGTGCCGCCGACGGGTTCAGTTCGCCGTCCCACGTGACCTGGCCGTCGTAGTGCGTGTGGACATCGACGAACCCGGGAGTGACGATGCGACCGGTCGCATCGATTTCCTCGCGTGCCTCGCCCACGATGGTGGCGGCAATCTCCACGATGGTGCCGTTCTCCACCGCGACGTCGGCACGGCGTGCCGGGGCACCGGTTCCGTCGACCACGGTTCCGTTGCGGATGATCAAATCGAACATGCTCGGTCCTTTCTTCCCTGTCAGCCCCTGCTGAACTCGCGCAGGACGCGACCCGGCCGTGCCCCGGTGTTCACACCCTGCTCTGTCACGACCTGACCGTTCACGAGCGTTGCTGCGTAGCCGGTGGCGTTCACGCACAACCGTCCCTTCCCGTTCGGGAAGTCGTTCACGTACTCCGGGTAGGCGATCTCCAGCTTGTCGGCCGAGAACACGTTCAGGTCGGCGAACTTCCCGGCCTCCACCGTGCCGCGGTCCTTGATGCCGAGCACGTCGGTGGACTCCTTCGTCATCTTGTGGATGGCCTTCTCGAACGGCATGATCTTCTTGTCGCGCACCCAGTGGGCCAGGAAATGCGTGCCGGCGTCGGCGTCGCAGATCTGGCCGGCGTGTGCACCCGTGTCGGCAAGACCGGGGAGTATCCCGTCGATGTTGAAGAAGCCGTTCATGGCGCCGGTGTTGCGGCTGAAGAACCACATGTTGAAGAACTCACGGCCCTCACTCTCGATGAGACGGTTGATGACCACCTCCACGGGGCTGATCCCCTGCTGGCGGGCGAGATCGCCCACGCTGAGCCCTCCGTCCATGTGGTAGTCGGGCACCTCGCCGTTGCCGAGCGGGTGCACGAGGTCGGGGTCGTACATCAGGCCGCGGGCATTGCCCTCCTCGATCAGACCCGCGCGGATGGTGTCATCCTTCAGTGCGGCAACACGGTCCGCCAGCGTGGGCAGCGACATCACCGCGCGCCACCTCGGCCCGCGCACCGGGGGCACCTGCTGGAGACCCATCAGCGAACCGCTGGGTCGCACCTGCGCCACCCCGGTGATGCGGCCGTGGTTCGCGCGGATGTCGGCGATGTGTCCTCCCCAGAAATCGTTCGGCTGGTTGCCGGACCCGTTGCCGACACCTGTCGAGAACAGAACGTCACCGCTCGCCTCCGCCATGGTGCGCAGGAGGTCCATCTCGTGGTCCATCTTCGTCGCGAAGTCGAGAACCGCCTGGAAGAGCCCGCCGCCTGCGCGGTTCATGCCCTCGGCCATCGCGACGTACTCCTCGATCGGTGCGAAGGTGCCGGGCACCTTGCGGCCGTCGGGAACCGTGTGCAGCAGGATGCGCGACGTGGAGAACCCGACCGCACCGCCGGCAATTGCCTCGGCCATGATGTCGCCCATCTGGGCGAGTTCGTCCTTGGTGGCGACGGCGTCCTCGTCCATTGATCGCTCGCCCATCACGTGGTAACGGATCGCACACTGGCCGACGAGACCCACGATGTTGAGTGCCGGCCGCATGCGCTGCACCGAATCCAGGTACTCGGGATACGTCTGCCAGTCCCAGGGAAGACCGTCGCGGATCGCCTCACGCGGGATGTCCTCCACGCTCTCCATCAACTCGGCGAGATAGGGACGATTCTGTGGGGCAACCGGCGCGAACGACACCCCGCAGTTGCCGATGAGGGCAGTGGTGACACCCTGCCAACTCGCCGACGTCATCAACGGGTCCCAGCCCACCTGGGCATCGAGGTGAGTGTGGAGGTCGACGAATCCGGGCGTGACGACCTGGCCCGTGGCGTCGATTTCCCGTGCGGCCGCCTGCCCGGTCAGGTCCCCGACGGCCGCGATCCGGTCACCGGTGATGGCGACGTCGGCGACAAAACCCGCCGATCCCGTGCCGTCGACGACGGTGCCGCCACGAATGATCATGTCGTGAGCCATGGTTCCCCCCGGAGTCTGCGCGCGGGTCGTCCCGCACGTGCACACCTTAATTTGCGTCAGGCGTCGTGCGCCACGGGAGCCGTGAACTGGGCCTGGTACAGGCGGTGGTAGGCACCCTTGGCCGCCAGCAGGTCCTCGTGGCTGCCCTGCTCGACGATGGATCCGTTCTCCATGACCAGGATCACTGTCGCGTCGCGGATGGTGGACAGGCGGTGGGCAATCACGAAGCTCGTGCGCGATGCACGCAGGTTGTGCATCGCGCGCTGGATCAACACCTCGGTGCGCGTGTCCACGGAGCTGGTGGCCTCGTCGAGAATGAGGATCGACGGGTCCGAGAGGAATGCCCGGGCGATGGTGAGCAACTGCTTCTCCCCTGCGCTGACAGCGGCGGTCTCACCGTCGAGGATGGTGTCGTACCCGTCGGGCAGGGAGTGCACGAAACGGTCGACGTAGGCGGCCTTTGCCGCGGCCAGCACCTCTTCGCGTGTCGCTGACGGGCGTCCGTAGGCCAGATTGTCGTAGATGGTGCCGTCGAAGAGCCACGTGTCCTGCAGGACCATCCCGATCTTCGAGCGGAGTTCGTGCCGCGGCATCTCGGCGATGTTGCGGCCGTCCAGCAGGATGCGGCCGCTGTCCAGTTCGTAGAACCGCATGATCAAGTTGACGAGGGTGGTCTTGCCCGCACCGGTGGGGCCGACGATGGCAACCGTGGTGCCCGGCTCGGCCACGAACGACAGGTCCTTGATCAGCTCACG
>JBEDDY010000091.1:0-2999 GCA_041176025.1 Actinomycetota bacterium
ATCGTGGACGCGGCAGGACGCAGCGGCGCACGTACCGTGACGTTCGGGTTGGAGCACGGCGAGTACCGCCTGGACGGTGGACGTCTGATCGGCCCGGGCGGGTCCCTGTGCCCCGTCGACGCCATGTGGCGCTCGATGCCGCACGACATCACGAATTCGCTCGCGGCCGCGGCACTGGTGCTCGAGAGCGGTCTCGTGCCCGTTGCCTCGATAGCGGAGGGGCTCGCATCGTTCGAGTCGGCACACCACAGGATCGAACTGGTCGGGACGTTTGCGGGTTCGCAGTGGTACGACGATTCGAAGGCCACCAGTCCGCATGCCGCCCTCACGGCGATCAGGGCCTTCGACCGGCTCGTGTTGATAGCGGGCGGGCGCAACAAGGGACTCGACCTCTCCGAAATGGCGTCCGAGCCTGGGCGAATGCACGGGGTCGTCGCGATGGGGGATGACGCAGACCTGGTCGCCCGGGCGTTCGGGAACGTGTGCGAGGTGCGCCGAGCGGGCTCGATGTCGGAGGCGGTGGCCCATGCTGCGTCACTCGCCGGGTCCGGGATCCCGGTCGTCCTGTCACCGGGATGCACCAGTTACGACTGGTACAGGAACTACAACGAGAGGGGCGACGATTTCCAGCACACGGTGCGTCGCCACTTCGGTGAGGAGGCCGGATCATGAGCATGACGGAAAAGAGGACCGACCAACAGTCGCTCCGTCAGCGCCGCGAGGCCATGCTCGCCCGTCTTGGTCTCGACGAGAAGCACAAGATGCCGCTCGCGCCGCCGACCCCCGCGTTCTGGACCATCCTCACGGTGACGGTGCTCTTCACCGCTCTCGGCCTGATCATGGTCCTGTCGTCCTCGTCCGTCGTCAGCCTGCACTCCGGCGGTTCCGCGTGGTCACTCTTCGCCCGCCAGTGCAAGTGGGCACTGTTCGGTGCGGTCGGGATGTGGGGTGCCTACAAGATCCCGTACCACACGTGGCGGAAGACGAAGTGGCTCGTGCCCTTCATCGGCGTGTCGGTCTTCCTGAACATCCTCGTTCGTTTCGTCGGACGTGACATCAACGGCGCCCGGGCGTGGCTGCAGTACGGGAACTTCCGTCTGCAGCCGTCCGAGTTCATGAAGCTCGCGGTCGTTCTGTTCTGCGCGGATTTCCTGTCCAAGCGCCACAAGTACGTCGCGGTCCACGAGAGGGTCCTGCGTCCGATGCTGCTGGTGCTCGGGTTGACCGCCGGCCTGTGCGTTCTCCAGAAGGATTTCGGGACCGCACTCGTGTTCATCACGATCGTGCTCAGTCTGATGGTGTTCGCGGGGATCCCGTGGAACCAGCTCACGTGGTCCACTGCCGGTATCGGCGTACTCGGTGTGCTCGTCCTGCTGAAGGCCGACAACGCCAGCAAGCGTCTCTTTGCGTTCTGGAACCTGGCGGAGACGAAGCGACTCGACGGGTACCAGGTGTACCAGTCGTTGCTCAGCATTGCGAACGGGGGCATCGGCGGGACGGGCATCGGGTCGGGCACGAGCAAGTGGGGTTACGTGCCGCTCGCGTACAGCGACTTCGTCTTCGCCGTCATCTCGGAGGAACTCGGGCTCGTGGGCACTGTCGCGGTGATCGGCGGTTACGCACTTCTCGTCTTCTTCGGGGTCCGCACGGCATTGGGGGCACGTGACATGCACGGGGCGTTCATCGCGGGCGGCATCTCCGCATGGTTCGGGTTCCAGACGTTCATCAACATCGGCGGGATCGTGGGCATCATCCCCATGACCGGACTGACACTGCCGTTCATGTCGTACGGCGGGTCATCCCTCATGGTGACGATGATCGCCTCCGGATTGCTGTTGAACGTCGCGCGCCACATGAAATAGTTGGGTCATGGTGTACGCGGTCGTGACCGGTGGGGGCACGAGCGGCCACGTGGTCCCGGCAATGGCCGTACTCGAGATGCTGGCGGATGCGGGTCATGCAGTGGACGACCTCGCATACGTCGGTTCGCGCCGGGGGGTGGAGACGGCGATGGTCCCCGCCCTCGGTGTGCGTTGCAAGTTCCTGCCCATCTCCGGTCTCCAGAGATCGTTCTCCCCGCGTTCGCTGGCCAGGAACGCGGCCCTCCCGCTGAGGCTCGTGCGTTCCACCCGCGCGGCCCGGCGTCTGGTGCGCGAGTGGCAGCCGCGTGTCGTCGTGTCGGTGGGCGGGTACGCGAGCGAGCCGATGGCACGGGCGGCAGTTGCGTCGGGGGTTCCGCTCGTGTGCGTCAGTTACGACTTCATGCCGGGTCTCGCCACCCGCCGCCAGGCGAAGAGGGCCGTGACGTGTGCGGTCGCATTCGAGGGCAGCCCCTTGCCCCGTGCTGTCGTCACGGGCGCTCCGGTCCGGCGCTCGGTCCGCATGATGGATGTGCAGGCTGAGCGTGTGCGGGTCCGTTCGGTGCTCGGTGTCTCGGACGACGTCGTGTTCGTCACCGTCGTGGGTGGATCGCTCGGCTCCGCCGCCCTGAACGGCGCCGTTGGCGAGGTGGTGAAACGCATCGGTGCGACCGGGGTACGTGCGTTCGTCCACCACATCGTCGGCCCACGGTTCGCCGGGGGCATCGAAGACGGTCAGTCGACCGTCGGTGGCGTCACGGTGCAGAGAGTCGCGAGCGAGCCGGACATGCCGGGAATCCTTGCGGCGAGCGACGTGGTCATCAGCCGTGCCGGGGCCAGCACGGTGGCCGAGATCTCGTCCGTGGGTGTGGCGAGCATCCTGGTGCCCTGGTCCGGGGCCGCCGACGACCACCAGACGCTGAACGCGCGTTGGTTGTCCGATGCAGGTGCAGCCGTTCTCGTGGACGAGAGGAATGACCTGGCGGCTCTCCTCGGCTCTGCCGCGAGCACGCTCGTGGCGGAGCCCGACCGTCGCACGGCAATGGCAGGTGCAGCCCGCGCACAGGGCGAACGGAACCGCGGGAACTCACTGGTTGACGTCATCAGGAACGCCGCCCTGCGGTGACGCCAGGGTGGAAC
>JBEDDY010000092.1:0-6829 GCA_041176025.1 Actinomycetota bacterium
ACGGGCGGGATGCTCGACATGTTCGTCGGGAGCGAGGCTCCGTCGAACGCACGCCGCAACACGGGCGGGACCTTCCCGATCGTGGCCTTCTCCGGTGCGGACGGTCACTTCTACGGTGTCGAGGGGATCATGCTGTCCGCCGGGACGAACGTCGAGTGGCTGCGGGACGACATGGGTCTCATCTCCGCCCCCGCAGAGTCGGATGCGGTTGCCTCCGGTGTCGCCTCGACCGACGGGGTCGTCTTTGTTCCCGCACTTCTCGGGCTCGGCACGCCGCACTGGGACTACGGCGCACGCGGGGCGCTCTTCGGCATCACACGCGGAACGACGCGTGCGCACATCGTGAGGGCCGTGCTCGAGGGGATCGCGCACCGCGGCGTCGATCTCGTGGACGCCGCCGAGGCCGACACGGGCATCACGATTTCCTCCATCAACGTGGACGGCGGGATGAGCCGCAACGAGACCTTCGTCCGGGCTCTGGCCGACGCGGCAGGCAGGCCCGTCACCGTGTCACCCGTCACGGAAGCCACCACGCTCGGCGCCGGACTTCTCGCGGGCACGGCGATCGGCCAATGGGAATCCCTCGCGGATGCCTGCTCCCGCATCGGCGGATTCCGCACCGTCAGCCCATTGGGAGCACCGGGGGTTTCGCGACAACAATGGGGAGAGGCCGTGTCCCGGGCCAAGGCCTGGATACCCGACCTGTCAGCACTGGACTTCTAGTGTTGTCTCGCGACGAATCGCCTACGGACAAAAGGATGCCCCCTCGTGGACACACATTCACCTGAAACTCAAGAGTCGGCCCCGACCTCGCGCCGCGCTCTGCTCGCATCGCTGATCGCCGCGGGTGCGTCGGTCGCTGTCGCAGGTCGCGCCTCGGCCGCAGACGACGCGGCACCCACCACCACCGCTCCCCCGCTCCATTCCGACGCCGACGCCGCGACACTGAACTCGTTGATCACCCGCGAGGCGGCCATGGTCGCCACGTACAACGCCGCCAAGGCGAGCGTGTCGGGGGATGACCTCGCCGTGATCGAACTGATTGCCTCCCACCACGTTGCCTACGTCCAGTCACTGGCCGGATACCTCGGCCGGAAGGCCGGTGCCACCACGGCGCCCGCACTGCCGGTTAATGCGGGTGGTTACCCGGTGCTCGCACCGCAGCTCGCTTCCCTCGAGGCGGCCACGGCAGCGGCTCACGTCGCCGCACTGAAGACCATCCAGGGTCTCGATGCCGCCACCCTCGTGGCGTCCATCATCACCGTGGAGGCGCGCCACGAGGCCGCCCTCCTGCTGTCCGCTGGTGGTTCTGTCGATTCTGTGGCGCCGGGCCTCTGAGAAAAGGAACATGATGAACATGAAGAACTCCACCGTCAGCCGTCGTTCACTTCTCATCAACGGGGGAACCGCAGCCGCCGCCGGCATCGTTCTTGCCGCGTGCGGCAGCCCGGACCCGGGCCTCGGCCGCATCGGTGAGGCACCCGTCGCCACCGCACTGCCCGAGGCGCACGTGTCCGATGACGTGCTGTTGCGCACCGCGCAGTCCGTCGAGGAACTGGCTGTCGAGGCACTGACCGACCCGACGGTCACCGGGAAGGCAAGCGCCGAGGGCAAGGCCGCCATGGCCCTGTTCGTCAGTGGCCACAAGGCGAACATCGCAGCTTTGACCTCCGTGGTCGACAGCCGCGGCGGCAAGAGCGTCACCGAGCCGAACGCGAAGATGATGACGAACTACGTCACGAAGGCCATCGATGCCATCAAGGACAGCGACGACGCAGCGGGAGACATCCTCGTCTTCGTGCACGCGCTCGAGGGAATCGTCGCCGCCACGTACCAGGCGTTCGTCGCGTGGACAAACGAACCCGCCCTGAGGTCGGCCATGATGTCGCTTGCTGTCGGGCCGTCGAGGTTCTCCGCTGTCACCGCACAGTTGATCCGCGGTGGTGTCAAGGGCGTGATGCCCGCGGTCGACGAGACCGGTGCGGACCTCGTGGCAACACTCCCCGATGCATTCGGTTCGCTCACCTCGTTCCCCGTCGTCGTCGGCAAGCCGAACGAGGACGGCGCGCGGGTCACCATTCTCATGGAGACGCCGAGCCTCAACAGCCTCGAGTACTGAGCCGACGCTCGGGTACTTTTCTCTCTCGCCATCGAGGGGATGCCTCCGTACACTCGTCTGTGACGGTGAGTCGCTCGGGTGACCGCAGTGCAGGAATGCATTGAGGAAAGTCGGGACTTCACAGGGCGCAGTGCTGGCGAGAGCCAGGTCGGGGAAACCTGACGGACAGTGCAACAGAGAGCAAACCGCCGATGGATGGAGACATCACAGGCAAGGGTGAAACGGTGCGGTAAGAGCGCACCAGCACGTGCAGCGATGCCCGTGGCTAGGTAAACCCCATTGGAAGCAAGGCCAAGCAGGAGGTGGGCTGCCCGCCCGCCGAGAGGCAACCTCCGGGTAGGCCGCATAGATGGATGGTCACCGCCCACGAGAGTGGGTACAGAATCCCGCTTACAGAGCGGCTCACCGTCACCCACGCAACCGGCCGAGATGCCCCGTTTCGTTGAAGGACACGAGGGCCGGCCCGTTCGGGCCGATCGAGATCGTGCAGATGCTGGCGCGGTCGAGGGACATCCGCCACGTCGACTCGGGCCCGGTTCCCAGCGCCCATGTGACGGCGCTCTTTATCGGCGACACGTGCGACACGATGACAATGTCCGAAGTGCGCGCCTCCTCCGAGAGTTCCTCGAGCGCGGGCCGGACCCTCTCATCCAGTTCCACCAGTGTCTCACCACCCGGCGGCCTGAAGTGCGGGTTGCGCCGCCACTCCTGCCATTGGTCCCCTGGAACCTTTGACAGCTCCAGTCCGTCCCACTCGCCGTAGTCCAGTTCGATGAAACGTTCGTCATTGATTGCCGAGGCACCGATGGACATCGCTGTGTCGACAGCCCGCACCAACGGGCTCGTGATGATGCGGGCGTCCGGGAACTGAACCCGCAGGTGCTCCCCAGCGGCCCGCGCCTGCCGCACCCCGAGCTCGTCCAGTTCGGCATCCATGCGCCCCTGCAGACGGGCACCGGCATTCACATTGGTGCGACCGTGCCGCACGAGGATCAGCATGTCCCCGTCCCCTGCGGCGGACCCTGCGGCCTTCTCAACTCACCGGTGGAGAGGAACCGTCGTCGGGCCCGCGCATCCGACAGGCCGTGCGTGCGCCACATCCACACGACCGCGGCGATGCCCATCAACTCGAGAACGACGTTCAGCGCCATCCGGTCGAACGACGGCAGCGACGAACCGTCGAATGATGTCCCGGCGAACGGCCACCAGAAGTTCTCCGTGCGGTTGAACGCACCGTCGAAGACGAGATGCATGAACATCCCGATGGGGACGGCCAGCAGACTGCGGCGCGGCGCGCGGCGTCCCCGCGTGCTGATCATCACCAGGGTCATGGTGAGCACGCTCGCGGTGACGGAATGGAACACCCACGAACCGCCGGTGACACCGTCGATGACGTCCGGCAGCAATGCACCAACGGTGAGCCACCGGTAATCGAAGCGTTCGTCACGGAAGACGAACCACACCGCCACCCACGATGAACCGATGAACCAGAACAGCACGGTGACAGGCTACGGACTAGCCCGCAACGGTGGTGCGTACCGACGCAGGCACGCCCTTGGCGCAGTCGTAGACGAGGTAGCGCTGCGGGTCGACGCCGACGACGGGCGTCAACGGGTTCAGGTCAGTCGGTGCGATCGTCGTGCCCGGGTCGACCACACTGACGACCGGACCCTTGTACGCCGTGGTCACCGGGGCGACCGGCGCACCCGGCACCGTGGTGGTGACGGCCGGTGCGACGGTCGCGGCGGTCGACGGCGGAACCACCGTGTTCACGGCCCCGGTGGCAGCGCGTGGCAGCTTGCCCGACACCAACTCTGCGATGCAATCGACGCCCGGCAGGTAGAGACGCATCTGGTTCCGTGTCGACGGCACGGGGGCGTCCCAGTCGACCACGGGCAGACCCTCGTGCGCCGCGTCCATGTACGCCTTCCAGATGCGGGCGGGGTACGTCGCGCCCTGCACCCGCGGCACGCCGTCGGCCTTGAACTCGGGGATGTTCACCATCGGCGTGTATCCCTTCGGGTCGCCCACCCACACCGCGGTCGTCAGCTGCTTCGTGAACCCGACGAACCACGCGTTCGTGTTCTCGTCCTGGGTGCCGGTCTTGCCCGCAGACGGGCGGTCCCCGTCGAGCGGGGTTCGCCTGGCGGTTCCCCTGATGAGCGTCTGCTTCAGGATGGCGACTTCCTTGTCGGCCACTTCCTTGCTGATGACCTGCATTCCCGCGACCGTGTGCTTGTACACAGTGTTGCCCGCGCCGTCGACGATGCTCTCGATGAAGTAGGGCTCCTGGTGCAACCCGCCGTTCGCGATCGTCTGCGCACCGGACGCCATGTCGAACGGGCTCAGTTCGTTCGCGCCGGTGGAGAAACTGGCGTACGGCCAGATCTTGAAGATGTCGGGGCGCAGGTACGCCGACGACGCCAGCTTGTACACCGTGTTCGGCAGGCGGTTCAGACCGACGATCTGTGCGAGCCGGGCGTACGCGCAGTTGATCGACAGCCACGTCTGCTCAGCGAGCGTCGTCAGCGGTTGGCTGACACCCTTCGTGATCCTGAACGGCTCCTCGGGCTTGCCGGGGTTCGGGAACGTGCACGGGAGCGTCCCGTCGATGAGGTCGTTGCCGTCGACACCCGCTTCGAGTGCAGCGGTGAGGATGAACATCTTGATGCTCGACCCGGTCTGGCGACGTCGCAGCGCGAGATTCACCTCGTTGCGTCCGGGGGAGAACCCGGGACCCCCGACAAGCGCGCGCACCGCTCCCGTTGCCGTGTCGAGCGAGACCATCGACGTCTGCACACCCGTCTTGTTCGCGGGCAACCTCTCCTTGGATGCCTTCTCCGCCTTCGCCTGCGCGGATGCATCGATCGTGGTCTGGATCCTCAGGCCACCGCGGTACAGCGCGTTGTAGCGCTCGGCGTACGTGGCGCCGAGCACGGTGCTCTTGTTCAACAGGTAGTCACGGACCATCTCGCTGATGTACGTGCGCGAGGTCGACTGTTGGGCGACGGCACCGACCGTCTCCGGCACGGCGAACGACGCGAACGTGGCGTCGGCATCGACGCTCGTCATCAGTGACGTCTCCACGAAGCGGTCGAGAACCTGGCGGAAGCGGCGTCGGGACTGCTCCGGCCTGCGGATGGGGTCGTAGGTCGTGGGTGCACGCACGAGACCCGCGAGGAACCCGGCCTGGGCCAGGGTGAGGTCCTGCACCTTCGCCCCGAAATAGACCTCGGCGGCAGCCTGGATGCCGTACGCGTTGTTGCCGAAGTACACGGTGTTCAGGTAGCGCTCGACGATCTTGCGCTTCGGCACCTGCTTCTCCAGCATGACCGCGTACCGCGCCTGCAGGATCTTGTAGCGGCCGTCGCGCGGGAGCCCGGCCAGGTACTCGTTCTTCACCACTTGCTGCGTGATGGTCGAGGCGCCCTGACGGGTGGAGCTGTACTGGAAGTTGGCCAGCGTTGCGCGCACGAGGGCACGCAGGTTGACCCCCTTGTGCCCGTCGAACCCGGAGTCCTCGACGGCGAGCAGGGCAGCCACCACGTGGTCCGGCACGGTGTCGATCGAGAGGGGCTGGCTGTTCTCGAACTCGAACACGCCGATCTGCTGGTTGTTCACGTCGAGAATCTGCGTGCGGGTGGCGAGACCACTGAACGCGGGCAGTGTGACCGGCTCCTCCTCGTGGGCCTTCAGTGCCGTCCACAGGTTCGGGGCGAGACCGACAACGCATGCAGTGACGATGAGAGCCCCGGCCGTGACGGCGACTGCCATCCGGAAGATCCACGATGCGGGGTTTTTCACTCCGCTCCACGGTACTTGTGGCCCGCACGCGACCCATGTCACCCGACGCCGCTACCCTCGCGACATGAGCAAATTCCCCCACCGCGGTTTCCGTTTCGGAGTGCAGGCGTCCCGTGCGGCAACGGCACGCGAGTGGGCGGACCTCGCTCGCCGCGCCGAGGCAAACGGGTACGACGTCCTCACGATGCCCGATCACTTCACCGACCAGCTCGCTCCGGTGCCCGCGTTGATGGCAGCTGCAGACGCCACGACAGACCTGCGCATCGGTGCGCTCGTGTTCGACAACGACTACAAGCACCCCGTGGTGCTCGCCAAGGAACTCGCCACCATCGACCTGCTGTCGGAGGGACGTCTCGAGATCGGCCTCGGCGCCGGCTGGATGATCAGCGACTACGAGGAGGCGGGGATCCCGTACGACTCACCGAAGGTGCGCATCGACCGTTTCGTGGAGGGACTCAGGATCATCAAGGGCACCATGGGCGAGGGTCCTTTCTCGTTCGCAGGCGACCACTACACCGTCACCAACTACAACGGCCTGCCGAAGCCCGTCCAGCAACCCTGCCCGCCCGTTCTCATCGGAGGCGGCGGGAAGCGCGTCCTCTCGATTGCGGCACGCGAGGCCGACATCGTCGGCATCAACGGCACCCTTGATGCGGGCGTCATCGGGCCCGAGGCAGTCTCGACAATGACGGCGGCGGCCGTGGACGAAAAGGTCGCAATCGTCGCCGAGGCCGGCGCACACCGTCTCGCCGACATCGAGATGAACATCCGCACGTTCTTCGTGAAGGTCACCGACGACCGCGCCGGCATGATCAACGCCGTGGCGGGAATGTTCAAGATCCCGGCCGAGCTCATCGAGGACTCGCCGTTCGGCCTGATCGGCAGCGTCGACTCCATCATCGAGAG
>JBEDDY010000093.1:0-10294 GCA_041176025.1 Actinomycetota bacterium
CGTTTCGGCGAATGCCCAGCTGGGACGTCTCGGTGTCACCAGGTTCTTCCCGGCCACCTACACGAACAGCGGCACGGAAAAGACTGCAACGAGTGCAACTGATTTCACGAGCCTCTACACGCTGGGTGCCAGGTCGATGACTGTCTGGAAGCGACCTGTCGGTGACACCACCGTGGGCACGGCCGTTCTCGTGGCTGACACGGGTGACTTGATCGAGCAGAAGATCGCGACGCTCCTGCCGAACAACTTCGGTGCCGACTGGAACACCTCCACCGGTGTCGTCAACACAAAGGACACGCGCAGCGACAACAAGGGCCCCGAGCCCGAGGGTCTCGGGTTCGGCCACGCGTTCGGTCGTGCGCTCGCTTTTGTCGGCCTGGAGCGTGTCGGCGGTGTGATGGCATTCGACATCACCGACCCGAAGTCCCCGCAATACCTGGACTACCTCAACACCTCCAAGTTCACCGGCGTCGGTGGTGCAAACTTCTCGATCGGTGGTGCACCCGCGGGTGATGTTTCCCCCGAGGGCATCCTCTTCATCAAGGCGTCGGACAGCCCGAACGGTTCGCCGCTCTTGATCGTGTCGAACGAGCTCAGCGGAACGACGGCAGTGTTCAAGATCTCCGGGACACCTGTTGCCCCGGCGGCCCCCACCAATGTGACTGCCACCATCGCCGGAGCGAACGCAACCGTGGCATGGCAGCCGAACGCCGATGATGGCGGCGGAAAGGTCACGAAGTACGTCGTGACCTCGACACCGGCCGGTGCCGGCTGCACCACGACACTCGAGGAGTGCACCGTGACCGGTCTCAAGCGCGGCATCGGGTACAAGTTCTCGGTGGTGGCGGTGTCGGCCGTCGGCAGGAGCAAGCCGACCGTGACGGCCGTGAAGACCGCGGGTCTCGACACCCGGGTCGCCTCGGCCGTCGTCACGACGACGACGGGCCGCAAGGTGTCGGTCAATGTCGCTGTTCCGACGGCCGGCGCGAAGCCCGTGAAATACGCCGTGCAGCTGCGCAGGGACGGAAGCCTCGTGACGTCGCGTCTGGCCCGTGTGTCACGGGGGAAGGTCGTCACGTCCGTCACCGCACAGGAGTCCGGCACGCACACACTCACAGTTGTTGCCCTCTTCGCGGATGGTTCGAAGCGGGTGTGGAACGGCCCGAACCTGACGCTCGGCTCCTGAACAGGAGAACCCGATTCTCTCCCCGGGTGAGCCGACGTTCGGTTTGCCCGGGGAGGTGAATTACTCTCAACTGGCGTGAGCGACAATCTTGATCCGCCGGCACCCGACGACGCAGGGGGCGTGGGCGAACCCTCCGACGCGGTGGTGGAGAACGCGGTCTTCTCCGAGGAGCAGCAGATGGATGCCGCGGACGAGGCGGCGGAGACGAAGCGGCGCATTTGGTTCATGCGCATGATCCGCCGCGAGCGCCGCCGCGAGAAAATCGCCAAGGACCGCAGCATGATGATCAACGTGTTCGTCACGGTGGGCACCACGGCGATCGTCGCGGGCACGGCCATGTACGCGACATTGAAGACGAGCACCGACGGCAGGCTCGAGGACCGACGCGGCGCACGCGTTGATGCGCTCGTGGAGCACTGGTCGTCGACGATTGCAGACGCATCGACGGCGGTCGAATTGCTCGGTCAGAGGTCGAACGACCTGTGGGCCTACGGAACGGCTCTCAACGACCAGGGTGTCGTTCTCGATGAGGCTCTGACCAATGAGAAGAGCCGCGAGAAGGATTTCCTCAGCGTCCGAAAGAGCCTCGCCTCCACGACGGCACGCGCGGGACTGGTGTCGTCCGTCAGCACCACCGACTGCCTGGACAAGTTCATCGGACTCATCGACACGTGGCAGAACGCCCTCAACTGGACCCGCTCGAGCCTCCAGGTGGAGGAGGGACTGGAGGGCGCCGTCACAGCGGTGAACATGCAGCTGGAGCACCGAGCCTCGTTGAACGACGCGATCACGATCGTGCGCAGGCTGGCGCGCACCGAACTGGCCGAGGCCGGTGAGGCCAACATGAAGTGCAACCTGCCCGAGGTGGACGAGGTGTGGGCACAACTGGTTCCCACCGAGGGCAGCTCGAGCAGCTCTAGCAGTTCGTCATCATCGGAGTCTTCGTCGTCGGAGAGTTCCGCTTCGAGCAGTTCGTCCTCGAACTGACAGACGCCACGGGGGTGGGCGTTAGCCTCACGCCATGACCATCAGGGGCGTGCTGCAACGGTTCGCGCTGTATTCGGCCCTGCTGACGATCGGCATTGCCCAGCCGATGCTGCAGCTCTACGGATCGAACCTCGCGGTCTTCACGTCCGCAGACATCTCCGGAGCAGCCGTCGTGGTGTTCGGCCTCCTGGTGGTGCTGGTCCCGCCGTTGCTCCTCCTCGCTCTCGACGTGCTCGCCCATGCTCTCCCCGGTCGCGCACGCGGTGCAGTGCGGCATGCCCTTGTCGTGCTGGCCGCGTTGCCGTTCGGCATGGTGCTGGTGAGGTCGGTGGACGTTGCATGGCCGTTTGCGTCGGCGCTCGCGGCGGTGCCGGCAGTCCTGATCGCGGTGCTCCACTCGCGGATGCAGTCCGTGCGTTCGTGGATCTCGTGGATGTCCGTGCTCGCGCCGGTGGTGACGGCGATGTTCGTGGTCTCGTCGCAGTCGGTCATCTGGGAACCTGCCGCGGCGATGGTGTCGGTTGCGACGACGGTTGCACCACCGAACACCGGCCCGGGGTCGTCACCTGCCACGGACCCGCAGGACGTGAGTGTCCTGTGGTTGCAACTGGACGAGGCCCCGCTGTGGCCGTTGCTGCGCACGGACGGCACCATCAACGAGAGCAGATTCCCGGGGTTCGCCGCGCTCGCGCGGAACAGCACGTGGTTCCGCAACAACCTGGGGGTGTCGCAGACGACGGTGGACGCCGTTCCATCGATGCTCACGGGGAAGACCCCCGTGACGGGTCGTGCACCGACGTACTCGAACTACCGCAAGAACCTCTTTGCCCTCATGTACAAGCGGCGCGCATTCGACGTGCACGAGATGGCGACAGCCCTGTGCCCGAAGGAGGCCTGTGCCACCGTGTCCGTTTCCGGCAGTGATGACATCGCCGATGGTGGCGGGACCGGTGTGGACACCACCACGTCGACCACCCCGCCGGCCACGGATGAACAGACCGGACAATCCCCGACGGGGAGGAGTGCGGACTACGGCATGTTCCTCCGTGACGTGACGGTTGTGCTGGGCCACAAGTTGTTGCCGAAGGACCTTCGCCACCATCTCCCGCCGATCGACGAGGGTTGGGGCGGGTTCGGCGCGAACAACAACGTGGACATCGAGTCGTCAGACCTCACGTCACCAGACACGGCGCCACCGCGTCCGGTCCCCACACCGACGCTTCCGAGGATCGGCGGCACGACCCTGCCGAAGAAGTTCAGTGACACCGTGGTGGAGTCCAAGAAGAACACGGTGCGCCGCTGGGAGGCAGACGGGGCCAAGTCGCAGGTGCCGGTGGCGCAGGACATGATCGGGCGTGCGGCACGGTCGAGTATTCCCACGCTGCATTTCGCCCATGTCCTGTTGCCGCACCGGCCGTGGCAGCTGACGCCCGACATGCGCACGACGCGGTTCGTCAACACCGACAAGCGTGATGCGAAGGTGGAGGACCGGGTGCGTGACGAGTACCAGGCATTCCTTGCCCAGTACGTCGCGACGGACCGCATCGTCCTGCAGCTGGTGAACGACATGAAGAAGTCGGCCAACTGGAACCGCACGATGATCATCGTCACGGCGGACCACGGTCTCGCGTTCGAACCGGGGGAGTCGAAGCGCAAGGACGTGAATCCCGAGCGCACCGACACCCTCGAGGAGATCTACCGCACGCCGTTGTTCGTCAAGTTCCCCGACCAGCAGACCGCTGCGGTGAACGACTGCCCGGTGCACGGCTACGACGTGATGCCGATGGTGGTGAACGCGACCGGCCTCGACGCAGGCTGGGAGTTCGATGGTGTCGACGTCACGAGGGACTGCCCTTCGCGACCGGTGCGCACGATCTGGTGGAACGGCGGCAGGACGACACTCACATCGGACGAGGGCGCCGCGGTCGTCTCTGCACGCAGGTTCGACGAGTGGGTGGATGCCGACGGTGACGTCGACTCGATCGCGAAGACGGCCGGATACGAGGGATGGTTCGATGTGGTCGTGCCCCCCGGTGCGGTCCGCGAACCGGGGGTGCGTCGCTGGACCAACCGCGACGTCACGTCATTCCGTCTCGTGGGTGACGGCACGTTCGCATCCACACCGCTGCAGTTCGACGGCAACATCGTGGCAACCTCGACGTTCGGTGACGACGCGGTGGGACTAGTGGTGACGGAAGGCCGTGTCGTGGCCGTCATCCCGGAACTCGCGACGATGCAACCGGGCACCAATGCGTACAGGTCGATGGTGTTGCCGTCCGCGCTGACGCCGGGACGTCATGATCCCGTCCTGTATGTCGCCCGGGGGACGCCATCGTCCCCGGTGCTGACCCTGGTCGGGCCGCCCGGGTGACAACCACCCCGATGGATCCCCGATAAATGGGGGATTCTGGGGTCGGGCTTTACCGAATCTTTACCGACCGATTCGTACGGTGGAACCCAGGAAGAACAGGGCGACACCAATGAGCACGATCACCGCACAGCCAGAGACGAGGAAGCGCACGGCCTCCCCTGCGCGCGCGCTCGCCCCGGCCACCACCACGCGGGCCATCGACTCCGATGTCGCCCTGTTCCTGCTCTTCTTCGTCGGTGTCCTCGCGGGCATCTGGGCCGTGAACGACGGTTGGTCCACCATCACCGCCGACTTCTGGCGCGGCGCAGCGTCTCTGTCGGGGATCCTCACTTCTGCGTGTGCCATGGTGGGACTCGTCCTCGCCACGCGTCTTCCGTGGATGGAGCGTTCGCTCGGTCTGGACCGTGTGCTCATCTGGCACCGCATCGCCGGCGACTCCATGGGTGTCCTTCTTGGGGTCCACGTCTTCACCGCCGTCGTTGCCGACATGCCGATGCGCGGCGGGCTCGTGAACACGATCCTCGACTTCACCGGCCGTGAGCCGTACATGGCGATGACCTCCATCGGCGCGGCCATCATCGCGGTGGTCGTCGTGTCGTCGTTGAAGAGCATCCGCAGCCAGCTCTCCTACGAGACCTGGTACTTCGTGCACCTCACCGCGTACGTGGGCATCGCCCTGTCGTACAGCCACCAGATCACGCTCGGCTCCATGCTCTCCGGTGACCGGTTGCTGCGCTGGCTGTGGGGGATCCTCTCGGCATACATCGTGATGCTGCTGGTTCTCGGCCGCTGGAGCGGTGTGGTCTCTTCGGTGCGTCATCCGCTCGTCGTCACTGACGTCCACCACGAGACCGACAACACGGTGTCCGTCACCCTCGGCGGCCGGAACATCGAGCGCTACCAGGGTGAAGGCGGGCAGTTCGTGGTCCTGCGCATGCTGAAGCCCGGCCTGTGGTGGAAGGCGAACCCCTACTCACTGTCTGCGGCACCCACACTGAACGGAATGAGGATCACCATCAAGGACCGCGGTGACGCGAGTGCCGCAGTGTTCGCGCTGAAGCCGGGCGACCGGGTGGCCGTGGAGGGCCCGTACGGAACCGCCACCCCCGACATCTTCGAGGGGAAGCGTCCCCTCTTCATCGCCGGTGGTGTGGGCGTCACACCGGTGCGGGCGATGCTGGAGTGCCTCCCTTCGAACTCCAAGCCGCTCGTGCTCCTGCGGGCCCGCACCACCGACGACATACCGCACTTCAGGGAGATCTGCCATCTCGCGGAGGAACGCGGAGGCGATGTCCGCCTGGTGCTCGGTCGCACCGCCCAGCTGAAGGGCCGCGACCCGTTCGCACCGAGGATCCTGCACTCGTTGGTGCCAAACCTGCACGACAGCGTCGCTTTCGTGTGCGGACCGACGTCTCTGACGTTCGCCGCGCGCAAGGGTCTGCTCGAGAGCGGCCTGCCCAAGTCCCGTGTCCATCTAGAGATGCCCTGGTGGTGAACCATGTCCAACCGTGAACCTTCCCTTCTGCGCCGTCTGTACCCGGCGCTCGCGTTGACCGGTGTCGGTCTCGGGCTCGTCAACGTGCTCGACCGGCCCGCTCCCATCGGTGCCGCCGGTGCCGGGCTCCAGGACGTGACCGGTGCAACCGGGAGCACTGCTCCCGCCGGTGATGCGGTCGTTGCGACCACTGTCCCCACACCGAACTCCGTTGCCACTCAGTCACAGGGGGCGACTCCCGTGACGCAGGCGCCGGCGGTCACCGCGGCACCCGCAACGCAGGCTCCCGCCGTGACGCAGGCGCCGGCGGTCACGGCTGCCCCGGCGGCGAACGACTGCGGTGCCGTCACGAGGACCGGCAGCGAGGCCCCCATCACGCACCGACGCAACTACGGCACGTTGGTGGTCACCGCCAGTTTCACGTCGTCCGGCACACTGTGCCGAGCGTCGGCGAATTACAGCGTGTACGAGAGCAAGTCCAATCGCTACAACGACTACGCCATCCCGATCCTGAACCAGCAGGCCGTGTCCGCCGCCGGCGCGAACATCCAGGGAGTGTCCGGTGCAACGGCAACGTCGTCTGCGTACCAGCAGTCACTGCAGTCCGCCATTGACCAGCTGTAGTCGTCCGTGACCAATCGGCAGGCACGTCACAGGACATCATTCGCGGTGATGGGGACCACGGCGAGTCTCCACGTTGATGACGACGTGGACAACGGGGCGTTCGATGCCGTTGCGCGCGCCGTGCAGGCGGAGATGGAACGGCTGGAGGCGATGTTCAGCGTGTACCGACCGGATTCGGAGATCAGCCGGATCAACGCCGGGTCCCTGCACCATCTGGATGCGTCACCGGAGGTCCTTGATGTCCTTGATGCGTGTGCGTGGCTCGAGCAGGTGTCGGAGGGCGCTTTCTCCATCCGTCGTTCGCGGGAGTCCACCGCTATCGACCCGTCCGGCTTCGTGAAGGGGTGGGCGGCAGAGCACGCATCACGTTTGCTGGTCGACCTTGGTCTCTCGCATTGGTACCTCGGTGTCGGTGGGGACTACGTGCTGCACGGTGGCATGGCGTCCGGCGAGCCGTGGCGCATCGGCATCATCGACCCGCGTGATGCGTCGATGCTGGTGGGCACTGTTGAAGTGAAGAACGGCGCGCTGGCTACATCGGGCACGGCCGAAAGGGGCAAGCACCTGTGGGACCCACGCACCGGCAAACCCGCCACCGCGTTCCTGTCCGTCACCGTGACGGGACCGAGCCTGACGTGGGCCGACGCCTACGCAACCACCGTGTTCGTGCTGGGCGAACCGGGGCTCGAGTGGATCGAACGGTTCCCCGGCTACTCGGTGATGCCCGTCCGCTGACGCCGGTCGTTACCGCTTCGGCTTCAATGCCGATGACATGCCGAGGGCGAGCGTCATCCAATCGGCGTCGTCTATGCGTTCGAGTCCCGCAAGGTTCATGAGTGTGTGGCCCATGGGGACGGTCATCAGGACCATGGCGATGGCGCGAGGGTTGTGCGCTGCGTCGATCGAGCCGTTGGACTGTGCCCGCACGATGATGTCGACGTACGTCTGCATGTGTTGTTCCAGGCGGGGGAGAAGCTTCTCCCGTGCGCCCGGGTCCCTCCACGAGGCGTAGTACGACTCGATGAGCAGTTTCTGGGCATTCGTGATCCCGGTGTCCTCGTGGTTGCGGGGGACCAGACTCGCGGCTTCCATCATCCACGTGTCCCCGTGGAGTTCTCGGACGTCGGTGAGGGCGTGGAGATTACCGAGCAGCTGTGCCTCCAGTGCGTCCTCGAGTGCGGCGCGGAAGAGGTCTTCCTTGTTCTCGAACCACGTGTAGATGGAACCCGCCGTCATGTCCGCGAGTTTCGCGATGTCGGTGAGGCGCGCCTTGTCGAACCCGACTCGCGCAATCTCGTCGGTGGCGGCCTTCAGCAATTTCTCCCGGGACTGCAGGGCCCACGGCCGGCGGTTGCGCCCGTTGATGTTGACCACGCGTGAGGGTGATTCAGGCATGAAGTGAGTGTATGTCACAAGAACACAAGGTGAATCAACGGTCCACGTGCCCGAACCGGACCGTTGCGTGCCTAGCCGGCCGGCAACTGGGCCGCGGCGAGCGCCTCGTTCAGCGTGCCCACCTTGTGGATGGACATGCCGTCGACCTTCGATGGCGCGCTGGCGGGGACGATCGCCTTGGTGAACCCCAGACGGGATGCTTCGGCGAGGCGACGGTTGAGGTGTCCCACCTGGCGCACCTCGCCGGCCAGACCGACCTCACCGATGACGACCAGGTCGGCTGCGAGCGGGGTGTCGGTGGCGGCACTGACGAGAGCGAGACACAGACCGAGGTCGGCACCGGGCTCGGTGAGCTTCACGCCGCCGACGACGGATGCGTACACCTCGTGGTTCGCGAGGCTTATCCGCGCGCGGCGTTCGAGCACGGCGAGCAGCATGCTGAGTCTTCCCTGGTCGACGCCCTGTGCGCTGCGGCGTGCCGGCACGCCCGACGAGATCTGGTTGGTGAGCGCCTGCAGTTCCACCAGCAACGGGCGCTGGCCCTCGATCGTGGGCACGACGACCGATCCGGCGACACCGGTGCGGCGGTCAGCGAGGAACAGCTGACTGGCATCGGGCACCCCGATGAGACCCTGTTCTGTCATCTCGAAGAGGCCGAGTTCGTTGGTGGGCCCGAAGCGGTGCTTGACCGCCCGCATCATGCGCAGGGCGTGGTGACGCTCGCCCTCGAACGAAAGGACGGTGTCGACGACATGCTCGAGAACGCGCGGGCCCGCGAGGCCGCCCTCCTTCGTGACGTGACCGACGAGCACGATGGGAACGTTGCGGCGCTTCGCCTCCTGCACGAGACGATGTGCGCATCCGCGCACCTGCACCACCGAGCCGGGTGCGCTGGCCAGGTCGGGGTCGACGACCGTCTGGATGGAGTCGATCACGACGAGATCGGGCGAGATGTCATCGATGGCCTTCACGATGTGGGCAAGGGACATTTCCGGGAGCAGCCACAGGTTGTCCTTGAGCGCACCCAGACGGTCCGCGCGGGTGCGCACCTGCTGCGCGCTCTCCTCGGCCGTGACGTAGAGGCTCTTGCCCTTCCAGTTGGCGAGCAACTGGAGAAGGAGGGTGGACTTGCCGATGCCGGGTTCGCCGCCGAGCAGGGTGACCGAGCCGGGCACGATGCCGCCGCCGAGGACACGGTCGAGTTCCCCGATGTCCGTGGAGTTCGGGTGGCCGATGCTGCCGTCGACATCGCCGATGGGGGTGGCGATGCCTGCAGGGACGAGCGCGAGCCCGGCGGCAAGCGTGACCGCTGATTCGTCGGGGCCCTCGACATCTTCCACGAGGGAGTTCCACGCGCCGCACGAGAGGCACTTGCCGGACCACTTGGGGAATGACGCACCGCACTCGGTGCAGCGATGGATGAGCTTCAGCTTTGCCACGCGGTCACCCTAGAGGCGGGGTGTGCGCCGGCCGCGACGAGAGACGATGAGGCCGAGCAGTGCGACGGTGCCGAGAACCCACACCACCAGGAGGAACGCGACGATCCACTTGAAGAACCGCGCGACGTTCGAGGCGATGTCGACGTTGTTCGTGGTGGTGGCGATGTCGGTGGGCGTGCCGTCCGTTGGGACGCGCCATGTGATGACCGAACCGGTCGCGGTGCCCGTGGTGGAGACGACGGTGCCCGGCATCTCCGCGGTGAAGTCGATGCCCACCGCCTTGCCGAGGTCGAGACCGCTGTTCTTCACCTGGTTCGCGTACGGTGCACCGCCGAGCAGCTTCAGTGCGGCATCGTCGGCGAAGGCCTGCAGCCCGCCGTTCACCTCGAGCCTGCCGGTGAGCGTGAACGTGCTGTTCGAGTTCTTGCCGCTGCGCTGCAGCACGAGGCCCTTCAGCGGGCCGCGAGTTCCGTTCACCTGACCGAGGAGCGTGGTCGCCTCAGCCGGTGTGTCGAACCCGTGAGTGAAGGTGACCGTGAGGCCGCCTTCTTTCGTTTCCTCCGGGCCCTTCATCTTCCAGCCGGCAGCCGTGAGGTCATCGTTGCGCACATCGGTCTTCAATGTGGGGGCGGCCTTGTACACGTCGGCATCGGCCGTGACCGTGACGGACACCGTTCCCGAGCCGTTCGCCTCCACGGACAGCGACGTGACCGTGTCGACGCGGCACGAGGCAAGCAACAGACACGCTGCTGCTGCGGCGATGGTGCGGGCGACCCGGCGACGCTGGCGGGGGATCA
>JBEDDY010000094.1:0-3321 GCA_041176025.1 Actinomycetota bacterium
TTCGGCATCACTTTCGACTACCGGTGCCCGTTCGCGCGTCTCGTCCACGACCATGTGGTCACCGGTCTGCGGGCAGGAGCAGATTGGGACGTCACGTTCCTGCCGTTCTGTCTCGGCCAGGCACATGTCGACGAGGGACAGCAGGACATATGGGACCGCCCCGACGACGACAGCGGACTCCTCGCACTGCAGGTGGCCGTCTCGTTGCGCGACAACCAACCCGATGCGTTCCTCGGGTTCCACCATGACCTGTTCGGGCACCGCCACAACGGGGGCGGGAACCTGCGCGACGAATCGATTCTCTCCCGCATCATCGAATCGAACGGCGGGAACGCAGAGGCGGCTTTCGCCGACGTGCAGAGCGGCCGGCCCCTGCAGACCGTGAAGGAAGAACACACCAGGTACGTCCGTTCCCACAGCGTGTGGGGCACGCCGACGTTCCTGATGGACGACAAGGCGGTGTTCGTGCGGCTGCTCGACCACTCCCACGGCGATGGCGCAGTGGCCCGGGACACGATCGACCGCATCATCGCTGACATCCGTTGGCCCATACTGAACGAGTTCAAGCACACGTCGGTCCCCATGTAGGTTGAGCGCCATGTCGGGCGCCCAGCGGAAGATGAGTGATGCGGAGGCGCTGATGTGGCGTCTCGAGAAGGACCCGTACCTCGCCAGCACCTTTGCGAACATCACGATCCTCGACCGCCCGCCGGACATGGACCTGCTCTACGCGCGCATGGAGCGCACGAGCGTGCTGTTCCCCCGTCTCCGCCGCCGGGTGCAGTTGCCACCGGGCAACATCGGGAACCCCACCTGGGTGGACGACCCCGGGTTCGACATCAGGCACCACGTCCGCCAGATGGCGCTGCCCGCCCCGGGCTCGATGCGCCAGTTGCAGGACCTCGTCACCCTGTTGATCGCGGATCCGTTCGACCGGTCGCGCCCGCTGTGGCAGTTCATCGTGATCGACGGTCTCGAGGGCGGACGCAGCGCGATGGTGCTGAAGCTCCACCACACGGTCACCGACGGCAACGGCGGCGTCGAACTGTCGATGCAGTACCTAGACCTCGAGCGCGAACCCGCGCCGTTGCCCCCGCTCGACCCGGATGTCCTGAACGCCGTCAACAACGTCTCCGAACCGGATGCCACCGAGGCACTCCGCGGCGCAATGACCGATTCGCTGCGCATCCCGATCGCCATGCTGAAGCAGGTGCGCGACGTGCTCGCCAACCCGGCGATGCTCGGCGAGATCGGCTCGTCCACCAGCGCGACCGTGAAGAGCCTGATGGCGCAGTTGTCCGAGACCGATGCCGCACGCTCGCCGCTGTGGACCGAGCGCAGCCTCCGTCGGCGCCTCGAGATCGCCACGGTTCCCTACGCCGAGATGCGTGCCGTGTCGAAGATGCTCGGCGGAACCCTCAACACAGCATTCGTCACCGCCGCCGCGCATGCTGCCGGCCGCTACCACGACACGATGGGTGCCCCGGTCGAGTCCCTGCGGGCCTCGATGGCAATCAGCACGCGCACCGACGGGAGCCAGAGCAACGCGTTCTCGCTCGCCCGCATGCTCGTGCCCACGGCCGACATGCCGATTGCCGACCGGTTCGCGGCCATCAACGAGATCCTCGCGGCCACCAGGTCCTCGAACTCGTCCAATGCGCTCGATGCGATCGCTACCGTCTCCACGGTCATGCCGACCTCGGTCATCACCCGTCTTGCGCGCTCGCAGGCAGAGACGGTTGACTTCGCGACATCGAACGTGAGGGCCGCCGGCATCCCGCTGTACGTGGCAGGGTCCAAACTTCTCTCGAACTACCCCATCGGGCCCCTGGCCGGGGTGGCGTTCAACATGACCCTGCTGTCCTACATGGGCAACCTGGACGTCGGGATCAACATCGACGAGGTGGCCGTCGAGAGCCCGGACCTGCTGCGTGAGTCACTCGAGCAGTCGTTCAGGGAACTGGTGGCACTTGCGCCCGAGGCACCGCGCCCGGCAACGGACACGACAACGCCACCTCCCCCGCCTCCACCTGCCGCCAAGCGGCGGTGGTTCCGTCGGTCCCGCTGAGAACGCTTACGCGTTCGAACTGAGCAGCGAACGAAGGTCGAGCAGCAGGTCGGCAACCTCGGTTGCGGACACGAGCTCGCGGCGGAGCATCTCGGCAAGCGCCTTGTCGATGATTGCGATTGCTTCAGTCACCACTGATTCGCGAGTCTCGATCATCTCTGCTCCTTTGATCAGGACGGATGGAACGGAACCTGGTGGTTCCTCCGCCCTTCGACACATCGTACAGACGGGGCATGCCGGGGGTGGGATACCCCTGTCCCGCGTCGGTGACATGTGACCGCGGCCGTTGTCCTAGGGTTCGGCGATGGACCTGAACGGAAAGACAGCGGTCGTCACCGGCGCCGCGAACGGAATTGGTGCGGCGCTTGTTCGTCGCTTTCACGCAGCGGGCGCGCGGGTCGTCGTCGCCGACCGGGATGCGGGGAATCTTGCCGCCATCGAGGGAGAACTCAATGCCATCCGGCCGGGTTCCGCATTCGCAGTGACGGCCGACATCGGTTCCGAACAGGGAAACATCGACCTCATCAACACGGCCCGCGACAAATTTGGCTTCATCAACCTGTTCTTCGCGAACGCGGGAATCGCCTCCGGCACCGACCTCTCGAGCACCGACGAGGCGACGTGGGACACGATCATGAACATCAACCTCAACGCCCACCGTTGGGCCGCGAAGCACCTGATCGAGGACTGGCTCGCCGCCGGCGAGGGCTACTTCTGCAGCACGGCGTCGGCCGCGGGACTTCTCTCGCAGATCGGCAGCGCCACGTACAGCGTCACGAAGCACGCGGCGGTCGCATTCGCGGAGTGGATGTCCATCACGTACGGCGACCGCGGCGTGCGCGTCACATGCCTGTGCCCGCAGGGTGTGAACACCAACATGCTGAATCCACCCGGTGCGGAGACGGGCATCGCCAAGAACGGTGGCGACATCGTGAAGGCGGCGGGCAACGTGCTGGAACCGGCCGAGGTTGCCGAGAAGGTCTACGAGACGATCCTCGCCGAACGGTTCCTTGTGATGCCCCATCCCGAGGTGCACACCTACGAGAAGCGCAAGGTGGAGGACCGGGACCGCTGGCTCGCCGGCATGCGCCGCCTGCAGGCGAACGTCCTCGGCTCGTAGCGCCGCCACCCCCACGCCCTAGGGTGCGGTCATGGGAGTACGCCTCGAACCACAGGACGAATACATGCACGAGTTGGGCCCGGAGTCCAACTTCAACGAGAGCATGTACATCAACTGCTTCGACCCCGCGACG
>JBEDDY010000095.1:0-5652 GCA_041176025.1 Actinomycetota bacterium
AACTCCAACTTCACCACGGGACCAGGTGTGTGACCACTTGGTCTTGGCACCCCCAACGGGATTCGAACCCGTGCCGCCACCTTGAAAGGGTGGTGTCCTAGGCCACTAGACGATGGGGGCTTGGACGACTCCGGTTGAGAGCAGTGAAACACTATCGGCGGAAGCCCACCTTTGCGCCCGCAGATTTCCCCGCCAACGGCGGTCAGTCACCGGCCTGGGCGTCGACGATCCACTCCAGGAACCATCCCAGCCAGCCGTACAACTGCCATTGGGCGGCCAAGGGGTCGTCTGCGTCGTCAAATTCCGGTTCTGCCCCGTCGTCGGACACCTCGAGGAGTGTCCCCATGACGAGCCGCAGACCGTTGATGGTCATCATCAGGCCGGACAACTCGGCTTCCGTGATGGGGTCCTGACTTGCGAGGAATCCGGTGACCCGGTCGATTGCAGCGACGCGCGACGTGACGAGTTCCTCGCGCATGAACCGCTGGTACTCCGTGTCCGCCTCTTCGTCCAGGGCGTAGGCAACCGGGAAGAGACGACGCACTCGTGGGTCGTCGGTGTCGCCGGTGATCAGTTGTCTCAACTGGTCGGTGAATGACAACAGCACTTCCTGCTCGTACTCGCCGAGGTTGAGCGTGAACGAGCCGTCATCGTTGCGTTCGATCGGTCCGTCCTGCTTCCGTCGCCTCATGAGTCCGGTCCGTCCTTCTGCATCGTCGCCCAGAGACCGTGCTCGTGCAGGTGGAACACGTCGATTTCCGCCTTCTCGCGGGTGCCCGAGCTGACGACGGCCCGGCCCTTCTCGTGCACGTCGAGCATCAGCGCGGTGGCTTTCTCCTTCGAGTAGCCGAACAACTTCTGCAGCACGAGGGTCACGTAGGACATGAGATTGATCGGGTCGTTCCACACGAGCACGATCCACGGGTGATCGGCAGCGGTGTCCTCGTCGAGACGCAGGTCCTCGTCGGGCATCACCGACGCGACGGCGCGCGGTGCCTGACGGGGGGAGACGATGTTCACGAAAATCATTGTGCTGCCGATTGGGCGACGTTGCCTACCCCTCGTACGATGGGCACCTGTGTCACTCCGCGTCCGCCCCGTAGTTCCGTCTCGGATGACCCCCGGGGGACACAACTCGTCGCGCACCCCCCGCAGCGTTCTGGGTGGCTATGTGGCCCTCATGAAACTGAGGGTGGTCGAGCTCCTCCTCATCACCACCGTGCCGACCATGGTCCTGGCCGCGGGCGGCTGGCCGAGATTCTCACTCATTCTCATTACCTTACTGGGTGGCACCCTGGCTGCCGGTGGGGCAAACGCCATCAACATGTACATCGACCGCGACATCGACGGGTTGATGGAACGCACCAAGAACAGGCCCCTGGTGACCGGCCTGATTGCCCCCCGAAATGCCCTGATTTTCGCGATTTCCCTGGAAATCGTGGCGTTCGGGGTGCTGTGGGCGGGGGCAAACCTGCTGTCGGCGGCCCTGTGCATGTCGGCGACCCTCTTCTACGTCTTCGTCTACAGCCTCTGGCTGAAGCGCACCAGCAAGCAGAACATCGTGATCGGCGGCGCCGCCGGGGCCGTCCCGGTATTGGTCGGTTGGGCAGCCGTCACCAACAGCTTGGCCTGGGAGCCCTGGATCCTGTTCCTCATCATCTTCCTGTGGACGCCGCCCCACTTCTGGGCCCTCGCCATCAAGCATTCCGATGACTACCGGGCGGCCGGGGTGCCCATGCTCCCGGTCGTGGAGTCGGAAAAGAAGGTCATTGCAGCCATGATCCAGTACTGCGCAGGCACTGTTGTCGCCAGTGTGGCCCTGATTCCCGTGGCCGGACTCGGTTGGGTCTACGGGGTCACCACGGTGGTCCTCGGGGCGATGTTCCTCGCAGGCACAATCGCACTAGGCCGCAAGCCCACACCCGGGGGATCGATGAAGCTGTTTTCCTTCTCCATCTCGTATCTCTCGCTCGTGTTCGTGGCCCTCACGGTCGACGTCCTCGTCCGCTAGAACCCGCGCCGGAGGCGCAATCGCACGAAATACGACACATCGTGGGATTTCCGATTGGCAAGGGGTCGGTGGATAGTGTTGGTTCGTTAGTAATAGGCATGTGCACCCCCGTGCGTCCCTGTGGACAATCGAGGGTGCGTCTGGGAGACCTTCGGCAAATGACGACCATTGATACGCATGCAGGGGCCTCGGCCGGAGCTGCGCAACCGAACCTCGTGGCACGGATGGCCGCGTGGATCATCAGCAGTGACCACAAGAAGATCGGTCGCCTGTTGATCGGCGAGTCGATGGTTGCCGCCGTGGCTGCCGCCCTCGTCGGCGCCCTTCTCGGTCTCGAGCGCATGAGCAGTGGTTACGGCATCTTCGACGGTGACGCAACGCCCCAGCTCGTCAGTCTGTTCCGTTACCTGTTGGCCTTCGGGGTTCTTGCCCCGCTCACTCTCGGACTCGCACTCGCGGTCGTGCCGATGCAGGTCGGTTCGCGTGCCGTGTCGTTCCCGCGTCTCGCACAGTTCGGTTTCTGGGCCTGGGACCTCGGTTCGGTCGTCGTGATCGTGTCGATCATCGGCAACGGCGGTCCCGGTGGCGGCAACACCGACCTCGTCGACATGTATCTCCTGGGTGTTGCCGTTGCTGTCGCCGGCCTCTGTGGGGTCGCTCTCTCCGTGGCCTCCACGGTTCTCACGTCGCGTGCACCGGGCATGACGACCGATCTCGTGCCGGTGTTCTCCTGGGGCGGCCTCGTCGGGTCCATCGCAACGATCCTGTCGCTGCCGGTCCTCGTGGGCACCATCGCCTACCTCTACATCGACCACACGTACGCCGCCGCGGCATTCGGTGGCAACAAGGGCATCGACGAATGGACGCGGTTCGCATTCACGCAGCCGGCGACGTTCGTGTTCGCCGCGATTGCCGTTGCGGTTCTCGCCGAGATTGCGCCGGTCGTGGCAGGCACACGCCAGCCCCTGCGCGGCCCGGCCCTCGCCGGTGTCGGTCTGGTCTCCACGGGCGTGCTCGGCACCGTCACCCAGTCGCACCATGTGCTCGTCACCGACGGCAGTCTCACCGACACCGTGAAGAGTGCCATCCCGTACCTGCTGTTCAACGGTCTCCCCGTTCTCGGCGTGTTGGTTGTCCTCGGGGCCAGCTTGTTCGTGCTCAAGTCGGGGAAGCCGAAGCCCGGCACCTCGTTCGCATTCGCGTTGCTCGGCACCGGGATGATCCTGCTCGGGATGCTCGGCAACATGCTGCTGAACATCAAGGCGGCAGGTCTCGACGGCACCTCCCTCGAGGAGGGTGCAACGACGTTCGTCGTGTACGGCGCGGTCATGGTGACCATCGGCGGTCTCCTGCACTGGGCACCGAAGCTGTGGGGCGTCGTCGTCCAGGACAAGATTGCTCTCCCGCTCGTCGGACTCGCGTTGCTCGGCACCGTTCTCTCGTCGCTGCCGAACTTCATCGCGGGCTTCGCCAACCAGCCGGCCGACGCCGTCGACGGGTTCACGTACTCCGGGCCGGTGGGACTCTGGAACGTTCTCGTCGCCGCGGGTCACGCACTGGTCGCGGTCAGTGTGGTCGCAGTCGCCATGGCAATTCTCGGTGCGGTGCGCTCGGGTGCATCCGCGCCTGACGACCCGTGGAACGGCCACACGCTCGAGTGGGCCATCCCGTCGCCTGCTCCGCACAACAATTTCGCTGCGCTCGCCACGGTCGGCTCCGCCGAGCCCGTGCTCGACGCAAAGCCCAAGTCGGAGGTGTCGGCATGACCATCGCTCTTCCCTCAGCAACCGCACCTGCACCGCGCCGACAGGTGCTCGTCGCCACGTCCATCGCGTCGGCCGGCATGGCCATGATGATCGCCGGCATGCTCGGGGTGTGGATGAAGTTCCGCGCGGCGGCGCCGGTGCGTGACTCCTCCGACGGTCTCTACAGGATCAAGGACTGGCTGCCGGCCGACATCAAGATCCCCGAGGTCGCTGCGAACACCATGTTCGTCACTTTCTTCGTGGCCTGTTTCCTGGCCCAGTGGGCGGTCTACTCGGCCCACCGCGCGGACTCGCGTCACCGCTCGATGGCACTGCTCCTGACGTCGGTGATCGGCGTGGCAATCATCAACGCGCAGGTTGCCGTGTGGAGCCAGATGGAGATCGGTGTGCGCGACGGTGCGTACCAGTCGATGTTCTACGCGATCACCGGCACCGTGGTGGTGCTGGTGGCAGTCGGGATTGCGTTCAGCATTGCTGCGTTCTTCCGCTCGGTCGGCGGACGCAGCGATGACGCACAGGTCGTCACTGCGCACGCGTTGTATTGGTATGTCCTCACGGCGGCGTTCACCGCCGTGTGGTTCCTGGTGTACGTGCAGAAGTAGGTCGCGATGTTCTCCTCAGGCTCCAAGTACTTCCTCGGCATCTCCGGTCTGTCGCTCGTCGCGGCGGTCGTCTACGCGTTCACGGTGAACCCTTCCGATCTCGGTGTCATCGCGATCCTCGGCCTGATGGTGGCCGCGGGTCTCATCCTCGGCATCGGTCTGAAGAACAACGACGGCGACTCGGCAACCGTGGAAGAGGCCGTTGCGGCCGCCGCGGAGGCGCCACGTGACAGTGCGTGGCCTGCAGTCCTTGCCCTCGGTCTGGCTCTCACCGCCGTCGGTCTTGCCACCGTTCCCGCCGTCTTCCTGCTCGGCATCGTCGCTCTTGTCGCTGGTGGCGCCGAGTGGTTGAACACCAACTGGGCCGACCGCGCGTCGGTTGACCGTCGTTTCAACAATGACGTCGTCCGCGTGAAGACCATCGGCCCGCTCGAGTACCCGGTTGCCGCCGCAGTCGTGCTCGGTGTCATCGCGTACCTGTTCTCCCGCGTGATGCTGAACGTCTCGAAGGAGGCCGCACCGATCGTGTTCATCGTCGTGGGCACCGTCGTCATGGTGATCGGCTTCCTCGCCGGCACCCGGCCGTCGTTCCGCGGCAAGCCGCTCGTGGCATCGATCAGCGTCGTCGTTCTCGCTCTCGTCGTTGCCGGTGTCGCCACCGGCATCCAGGGCGAGCGCGCGGAACTCGCCGAGGCGAGTGCCGAGGACTTCTACGACGCGTCCCACCGCGAGTGCGGCGCCGAGGAGAGCGAGCACTACGACCACCACGCCGGCAACACCGTGAACCTTCGTGCCTCGGTTCTCGCGACTGTTTTCGTGAAGGAAGGGAAGGCCTACGCCGAGTTGATCGGCATGCCGAAGTCCACCGACACGATCACCATTCCGCGCTCGAGCAGCGTGAACATCCTCTTCCGCAACCTCGACGAGGAGGAACACCGCATGGTGATGCACCTCGGTGAGGCCAAGGTCGGCACCACCGACACGATGGAGAAGGTGGAGACCTGCACCCAGCTCGCGGGCAAGAACCAGGAGCAGTTGCTCACGGTGACGATCCCCAAGCCGTCCGCCGCCTTCAAGGACGGGTACTCCATCGAGGTGCCCGGTGCCGAAGGCGTCATCAAGGTGATGGTGCCGTGATGAACCGTCGCAACGAACAGACACCGGAAGTGAAGATGGAAACGAACCCCACCCCGAAGAACCGTCGTGGTCGTCGCGCGTACGTTGCTCTCGCAGCGGGCGCCGGCCTGTTCCTCACCGGCTGTGCGAGCAACGC
>JBEDDY010000096.1:0-7778 GCA_041176025.1 Actinomycetota bacterium
CCAGGGTGACGACGAGCAGCACCCCGGAGAAGACGAAGCCGTACCTGCGGCGGCCGAAGAAATTGATCGTGGTCTCACCACGGTAGAGACGCTGCCAACGACCGGACATCAGTTCACCTCCTGTGCAATCCCGGTGCGACGCACCCCGAGAACCCGTCCCCTGTTCAACAGGTTCGTCCGGGACAGGAGCAGGACGGTGGGCCGGGTGAAGAAATACGCCACCACCATGTCGGTCAGTGTCGACAGTCCGAGGAAGAACGCGAAACCGCGCACCGACCCGACCGTCAGCCACCACAGCACGACCGCGCCGAGGAGGGACACCGTGTCGGCGGCGAGGATCGTGCGCCATGCACTCTCGAATCCGCGGACCGCGGAGTTGCGCAGGGTGCGTCCGCTCTGCACGTCGTCCTTCAGGCGCTCGAAAAAGACCACGTACGAGTCGACCGTGACGCCGATCGACACGATGATTCCCGCGGTGCCCGACAACGTGAGCGCGAGACCGTTCGTCTTCGACAGCCACGAAATGACGGTCCACAGCAGCATGCCCGAGACACCGAGACCGGCGATGACGACCAGGGCAATCGCGCGGTAGTAGAACAACAGGAACGCAAGCACGAGGAGAACGCCGATGAGGCCGGAAACCAGTGCCGCACGGAGCGAGTCCTTGCCGAGAGAGGCCGAGACCGTCTGGACGGTCGGCGCGTCGAACTTGACCGGGACCGCACCGAACTGCAGGATCTTCGCGAGGTCACCCGCCTCCTTCTGGGTGAAGTCGCCGCTGATCTGCACGTTTCCGTCGAACTGGGGGGTCTGCACAACCGGTGCGGAGATCACCTTGCCGTCGAGGGCGATCGCGATTTGCTTCGTGGGGCACGTCGCGCCACCGTCGTAACAGGCCTTGGCGAGTGCATTCCACTTGTCCTCGCCGTCGGCACCGCCACGCAGCGTGACGACGACGACCCAGCCGCCGTTGCTGATCTCGGCCTTCGCTTCCTTCTCGAACACCTCACCGTTCGCGGCAGCGGGACCCACCAGGTACAGGGCGTCACCCTTCGCCGCGGGGAGAATCTCCTGGCCCTCACCGAGTTCCGTGGTGGGTTCGCCTGCCGTGTCGGCGGCCGCACCAGGGACGGTGGTGGAGGTTGCCGAAGCCCGTGAACGTGAACTTCCGATGCCGCCCGTCGGCTCGGCGAGCGTCGACGACGTGATGGCCTTCGCCGTGGTCGTGCTCGTCGCGCCCGCGACGGTGGTGGAGGTTGCGCCGGCAATGGTGGTCGTGGTCTGCGCCTGGCCCATTTGCAGAACGGGCCGGAGCTGGACCTCACCGGTGCGCCCGACGAGGTCGAGCGCACGTTGCTGGTCCTTGACGCCCGGCAGGTTCACGACGACAGTGCTGCCCTGGCGGATGATCTCCGGCTCGGACACACCGATCGAGTCGACGCGCTGGCGGATGACGTCGACGGCGACGCCGATTGCTTCCTCGGTGAAGGTCCCCTGCGGGGTGAGGGTCACCGATGCACCTCCCTGGAGGTCGAGACCGAGAGCCGGCGAGTTGCCCGCAAGGGCGTTCGCAACGAACAACCCGGACGTGACCAACAACGTGGCCGCAAGAGTGACGACGAGACGGCGGGGCATGTCTCTACTTTGATTCGGGCTGGACGGTCTTGCGAGCCACTGCGCTGCGGGCCACGCGGATCTCGATGCGCTCGGCACCGTGACCGTCGGCGATGTCGAGCCACAGGACGTCACCCTCGATTGCCGTGACGAACCCGTAGATGCCGGAGTTGAGCACCACCTCGTCGTCGACCCCGATGCTGGACTGCAGGGCCTGCGTCTCGCGCATGCGCTTGCGCTGGGGGCGCAGGAGCAGGAAGTACATGCCGGCGAAGATCGCACCGAAGAACACCAACTGGAACACGGCGCTGCCGCCACTGTTCGTGCTGGAGGTTTCGGCTGCGAGAAGAGATGAAATCACGGGAGCGAAGCCTAGCCACGGACGGGCCACGACGACCCTTGATTCATCCCCAGACGTCGAGAATGCGCGATTTCAGGGCGCCGAAGGAGCCGTCTGCGATGGAGTCACGGATGGACTGCATCAACTGGAGAGTCCACGAGATGTTGTGCACCGACACCAGACGGGCCGCCGTGGGTTCCCCTGCCTGCATCAGGTGCCGGATGTACCCGCGGGAGTGCCTGGCACAGACCCAACAGGAGCACGTCGCATCGATCGGGGACTCGTCACGCGCGAACCTCGCGTTCTTCACGTGGACCTTTCCCTCCGACGTCAGTGCCGTACCGTGACGGCCGAGGCGGGTCTGCAGGACGCAGTCGAACTGGTCGACACCGAGCGCGACTGATTCGACGATCGACGCCGGGTCACCCACCCCCATGAGGTAACGCGGTCGGTCCTTCGGCAGGTGTTCGATGGCGGCAGCGAGTGCGGGAACCATCTCGGCACGGGTCTCCCCCACCGACAGACCACCGATTGCGTACCCGTCGAATCCGACCTCCACCGTGCGCTGCGCGCTCTCGCGGCGCATCTGTTCGTGGATGCCGCCCTGGACGATGCCGAACAGCGACTGGTCACCACGCGTGTGCGCGGCTCTTGCCCTGATGGCCCATGCATGGGTTCGTTCGAGCGCGAGTCGGATGTCCGCATCAGTGGCGGGCAGTGAGGTGCACACGTCGAGGACCATCTGAATGTCGGCGCCGAGTTTCTGCTGCACGTCGACGGCGATCTCTGGCGTGAACCTGTGCATCGACCCGTCGTACGTCGACTTGAACGTGACGCCGTCGTCGTCCACCTTGGGGTCGAGCGAGAACACCTGGAAACCGCCCGAGTCGGTCAGCGTCAGACCGTCCCACCCGGCAAACCGGCCCAGGCCACCGAAATGCTCGACGACGTCCGCGCCCGGCCGCAGCATCAGGTGGTACGTGTTGCCCAGCACGATGCGCGCACCGAGCTGGACGTAGTCATCCGCGCTCAGGTACTTGATCGCCCCACGGGTTCCCACCGGCATGAAGCACGGCGTCTCGTACGAGCCCCTGCTGACTTCCGCCGTGCCCGTGCGGGCATCACCGAATGTGGCGACGGAGGTGTGCTTCACGGCGAACATCACTTCACCCCGAGATGGCGGTTGAGGATCATCGCGTCACCGAACGAAAGGAACCTGTACTGCTCCCGTACCGCGTCCGAGTACAGGCGTCTCCACCTGTCCCCGACGAACGAGTCAATCATCAGCAGCAAGGACGTCCTCGGCATGTGGAAATTCGTCACCAACAGGTCGACGGTCTTCCATTCATGGCCCCGCGTGATGAAGAGGGACGTGCGGCCGCTCGGCTCGCCGGACGTCGCAGCCGATTCGAGGGCCCTCGCGGCGGTGGTACCGACGGCGACGACACGCCGCGCGTCAGCGACGACTGCGGCCGTCTCCGGGGGCACCGAATACGACTCCGTGTGAATCTGGTGGTCGAGTGGGTTCTCTGCCGTCACCGGCTTGAACGTGTCGAGACCGACGACCAGTTCGACACGCGCGAATGCGACGCCCTTGGCCGTGATCCTCCCGAGCAGTTCGTCGGTGAAGTGCAGGCCGGCCGTCGGCGCGGCGGCACTGCGGGGGTCCCGCGCGTACACGGTCTGGTATCTCTCGCGGTCCTTCAGGGAACCACGGATGTACGGGGGCAGCGGCATGGCACCGATGCGTTCGATCAGACCGAGAGGAACCTCATCCAGGACCTCGACGACGAAAGTGTCACCTGCGTCCGTGCGTTCACCCACCCGGACGACCCTCTTCCCGAAGTACTCGAGGATCTCGCCCGTCCTGAGCTTCCGTGCCGGCCGGACCATCGCCTCCCACGTCCGGTGTGACGAATCTCGCGGCTCCAGGAGGAGCACCTCCGCACTGCCGCCGCTCGAGCGCTGCAGAGCGAGGCGTGCCGGGAGCACACGGGTGTCGTTCACCACGAGCACGTCGCCGGGCTCGAGGAAATCGACGATGTCGGTCATGCGGCGATGCAATGGTTCATCCTCACCCCTGTCGACGAGCAACCTGGACGAGTCCCGGGGTTCCACCGGCTTCTGCGCGATCAATCCGTCGGGCAGGTCGTAATCAATGTCCGACAGATGCACGCCGAAAGGCTACGGGTTGCGGAGGTGTTGCCACGCCGCATCCATGGCCACTCGGCCACGGGGCGTGCGTGCGAGAAGTCCCTGTTGGATGAGGAACGGTTCGTACACGTCCTCCACCGTCTCGGGCTGTTCCCCCACGGCGATGGCGAGGGTGGCGAGTCCGACAGGTCCACCGTCGAAACGGTTGCACAGCGCGTCGAGGATTGCGCGGTCCACCTTGTCCAGACCTCGCTCATCGACACCGAACACCCGGAGTGCCTCGACGGCGGTGGACGGATCGATCACACCGTTCCCGCGCACCTCGGCGAAATCGCGCACTCGCCGCAGGAGCCTGTTCGCGATTCGCGGCGTTCCGCGGCTGCGACCGGCGATCTGTTGCGCGGAGTCCCCGTTCAGCGGCACGTCGAGAATGCCGGCTGCGCGCGTGACGATGGACGTCAGTTCGTCGGCGTCGTAGTAGTCGAGTCGCGCGACCAGTCCGAAACGGTCGCGCAGCGGGCCTGTGATCATCCCCGTGCGTGTGGTCGCCCCGATCAGTGTGAAACGCGGAAGGGACAACCTGATCGAGGAGGCCGCAGGCCCCTTGCCCACCACGATGTCGATCTGGAAGTCCTCCATCGCCGGGTACAGGATCTCCTCCACGGACCGCGAGAGCCGGTGGATCTCGTCGATGAAGAGAACGTCACCCTCCTGCAGTTTCGTGAGGATGGCCGCGAGATCGCCGGCACGCTCGAGAGCCGGGCCGCTGGTGACATGCAGCGTGACTCCCATCTCCGTTGCCACGATGCCCGCCATGGTGGTCTTGCCGAGACCGGGTGGTCCCGCGAGCAGAATGTGGTCTGCAGCCTGTCCACGCTGCTTGGCCGCACCGAGAACGATGTCGAGATGTTCCTTCAGTTCGCGTTGGCCGACGAACTCGTCGAGTGCGCGCGGCCGCAGACTGACCTCGTCGTTGACGTCCGCGTCCGTTCCGACTCCCGGGTCGAGGAATTCATCCCGCACGGCGTGCCCCCAGAAGCGCAAGTGCGTCGCGCAGCATCGAACCGGAGTCCTCGACGTTCGTCAGTTGCCGCATGACGTCGCGCACCTCGTCGGGCGAGTAGCCGAGCGCGGCAAGCGCCTCCCGCACGTCCGCCGTGGCGGACTGGACCCCGTCCGCACCGACCGGTGCGGTGATCTCCATGTTCAGGCGCGACTTCAGTTCCACCATCAGCCGCTCTGCCGTCTTCTTGCCGACGCCGGGCACCACGGTGAGCGCCGCCAGGTCACCCGACGCCACGATGGTGACGAGAGACTGCGGCGCATATGTGGACAGAATCGCCATTGCCATCGCGGGCCCGATCCCGTGCGTGGCGATCAGGATGTCGAACGTGTCCCGCTCGATGCGCGAGACGAAACCGAACAACGTCTGGGCATCCTCACGGATGTGGTGGTGCACGTACAGGAACGCGGGCACGGTGGGCTCGAGCTCGGCAAACGTCGTCGACGTGACCGTGCACAGGTAACCGACTCCCTGCACCTCGAGGAGAACCGTTGACGGGGCGATCCTCTCGAGGATCTCGCCGCGCAGGGAACCGATCATCGCACTGCCTTTGCGACTGCAGCCTCGCGACGCTCGACGAACGGGGCGACCGATGCATGACAGAGAGCAATCGCCGCCGCATCGGCTGCGTCGGCGGGTTTCGGGACGGCGGACAGACCGAGCCTGTGCTGGACCATCTTCTGCACCTGTGCCTTGTCCGCACCACCCCATCCCGCAACGGAGTCCTTCACCTGCGAGGGTGTGTACTGGGCAACGCGGCACCCTGCATTCGATGCGACGGCAAGAATCACGCCACTCGCCTGGCCGACGGACATGGCCGTGCGGACGTTCGACTGGAAGAAAACCTGCTCCACCGCCACGGATGCGGGCCTGAATTCGGAGATCAGGTCGGCAATCTCGCGCTGGAGGGTGCCGAGACGCTCGGGAAGGGGTTGGTCGGCCGGGGTGCGGATGACACCGAGACTGAGCGCCTGCACGGACTGCAGGTTCTCCACACGCAGGACCGCGAATCCGCACCGGGTGAGACCGGGGTCGACGCCGAGCACGATGGACGGCTCCAGGGCGCCTGATACGAACATATGTTCCATTGTAACGAGCCCGGAGGGCCCGTACGGGGAATTGTGAGGGCTACTTCCCCGCCGCCTCGACGGCAGCGACGAGTTCGTCCACGGGGCGGAACGTCAGGCCCGCGATGGCCCTATGGGCGTACGTGATGACCCCGGCGGAGTTGACGACGAACACGCTCCGGCGGGGGAAGCCGAGCGGGCCGACCGTGCCGTAGAGGTCCGCGACCTTCTTGTCGGTGTCAGCCAGCAGCGGGAACTTGAACCCGTGCCTCTCCGCGAACGCCTCGTGGCTGGACATGTCCTGGGCCGAGATGGCAAGCACCTGGGCCCCGACTCCGTTGAATGCGTCCAGTTCGTCGTTGTAGGAGTTCAGTTGTTTCGTGCAGACGGGCGTGTCGTCACCCGGGTAGAACACGATGACGACGGGCTGGCCGCGGAACTGCGACAGCGAGTAGTCGACACCACCCGTTCCGGGCAGCGAGAAGTCCGGCGCGTTGTCCCCTATTCCGATTGCCATCAGCCGACCTCTTCCATGAGTGATTCCGAGATGTCGAAGTTCGCGTAGACGTCCTGGACGTCGTCGTTGTCCTCGAGAGTGTCCATTATGCGCAGGATCTGCCGTGCATCATCCTTGTCGGTCACCTCGATGGTGGTGGACGAGACCATCGTGCTCTCCGCTGACTGTGTCACCACGCCGGCCGCTTCCAATGCGTCCTTGACGTCGTACACCGCCGACGGGTCGGTGAGGACCTTCCACGAGTCCCCGTCACGTTCTACGTCCTCAGCGCCGCTCTCGAGCGCCACCGTCATGACCGTGTCCTCGTCGGCGGAACCGTCCACCAGGATCACCCCGCGCCGCGAGAACTGCCAGCCGACGGCACCGGGCTCGGCCATCGACCCCCCGAATTTCGTGAAGGCGCTGCGCACGTCCGACGCCGTGCGGTTGCGGTTGTCCGTCAGCACGTCGATGAGCATGGCGACGCCACCGGGCGCGTACCCCTCGTAGGTGATCGACTCGTAGTTGGCGCCGTCGTTCTCGCCGATGCCGCGCTTGATGGCGCGGTCAATGGCGTCCTTCGTCATCTGGCCCGCCTTGGCCTTCAGCACCTGCGTGCGCAGTGCGGCATTCGAGTCGAGATCCCCGCCGCCGGCGCGGGCGGCAACCTCGATCTGCCGGGCCAGTTTCGCGAACAGCTTCCCGCGCGCCTTGTCGGCCGCGCCCTTCTTGTGCTTGATTGTCGCCCATTTGGAGTGTCCGGACATGGTCAGCCTTCCTTTCCCGAGAGAACGGTGGAAACAAAGTAGTCGTGCAGGCGGTCGTCACCGGCAAGTTCGGGATGGAACGATGCCGCCATCACGCGTTCGTTGCGCACGAGAACCGGTTCACCCCCGAGGGACCCGAGAACCTCGACCGACCGACCCACCCTTTCGATGCGCGGCGCACGGATGAACACCCCGTGGAAGTTCCCGACCGACGTGGGGATGTCGGTCTCGAACGAGTCGACCTGGCGGCCGAACGCGTTGCGCCTCACGGATATGT
>JBEDDY010000097.1:0-10424 GCA_041176025.1 Actinomycetota bacterium
GAGTAGAGTTCAACGAGGGACACGCGCACATCGGGAGGCGGTTGGCAATGGAGATCGCAGGGTACTCCGCACTGGAGCCTCTGGGGCGCGGCGGGTTCAGTTCCGTCTATCGGGCCCACCAGGCTGCCCAGTCCCGCGATGTCGCGATCAAGGTGCTGACGGTCGACGTGTCGGACGACGCCGCCAGGTCACGTTTCGAGCGGGAATGTGCCGCGAACGGTCGTCTCGGCTCGCACCCGAACGTGATGACCGTGTTCGAGTCGGGTTACACCCCCGACGGCAAGCCGTACATCTCGATGGAACTGTGTCCGGGCGGGTCCCTCGCCGACCAACTCGCCGGTGGGGTCTTTTCCGTCGACGACGTGCTGCGGATCGGCATCAAGATCGCCGGTGCGGTCGAGACCGCGCACCGCAATGGCATCACCCATCGCGACATCAAGCCCGAGAACATCCTGACGACGTCGTTCGGCGAAGTGGTCCTCGCCGACTTCGGAATCTCGGCACTCGACAGCGTTCGCAGCGGCACCGCAACGGCCGGGTCCTTCACGCTCTCTCACGTACCGCCCGAGGTGCTGCAGGGCGAGGTGTCGGGCGTGCCGGGTGACATCTACGCACTCGGTTCCACCTTGTACCGCCTCCTCACGGGTCGACCGCCGTTTGCAGATGAGACGACACCGCTGGCGGTTGCGATCACACGCACCCTGAATGACCCGCTTCCCGACCCCGGACCGGGTGTCCCCCCGGAACTGACGAGGGTTCTCGAGGCCGCGATGGCAAAGGAGCCCACGCGCAGGCCCGGCTCGGCTCTTCGATTCGCCGAGATGCTCCAGCAGGTGCAGGACGAGACCGGTCGTGCCAGGACCGAACCGGTCGTCGCCGTCATTGCCCCGGCCGCCGGGTCGTTGACGGACGCTCCGGAAACCCCGTCCGAGCCGGTACAGGAGGTTCCTGTTCCCCGCCCGAATGACACGGTGCGACCCGTGCCTGTCGATGACACAGTGCGACCCGAACCAGTCCGTGACACCGTGCGCCCGGCGGTCGATGCCGTGACCGGTGCCGGTCACGCTTCCCCGCGACCCGTCCCGGAGACAGAAGCAACAGCGGCCCCGCAACGCAAGAAGTCCATGCGCGTGCTGGCCATCGTCGGGGCCGTGGTCCTCCTGCTCGTTGCGGGCAGTGTCGTCGTGGCCGGTGGTGGATCCGGGGGAGGCGACGCTGTCGTCGGTGACTCAACGGTTGCCTCCACCGTTCCGTTCGACACCTCTGTTGCTCCTGCGGCCACTGCGTCGCCGACGACGTCGGCCGCATCATCAACCGCTTCCGGAAGTGCATCGGGGGCAGGATCAAAGAAACCCTCGCCGACAACCGTTGCGCCGCGACCGAAATCGACAACGACGGCAGCTCCTGCGGTGGTTGTCACGACGCCGACGGCAACGGACGTTCCGGCAACCGCTGCCCCCGCGGCTGTCACCACGACCACCGTGAGGATCTCGATCGGCATCACGGTCCCGAAGGTCATCATTCTCGGTTGTTACACACGGGCCGCCTGCGCCCAGGCACTGGTTGATGCGTGGGAGAAGAACGACGTGACGGCGGCGAAGGCTGCCGCAGTGAGCACCAACAACTACCAGGCGGTGACCACGATGTTCCTCTATCCGTTCAAGACGTACGGAACCGGGTTCGCATCGACGGTGGTCAAGGTGAATGAGACGGTCTACACGCTCTCCTCGACGCGATCGTCCACCCCGACCAAGTTCTCGTTCGTGTTCGACGGCACCGATGCATCATCCGTGAAGGTCCTTGCCGTCCTGGCCCAGTCCAAATAACGCCGTCCACCCCATCAACGGAGGAACGACCACATGGAAATCCTGCTTGCCGTTCTGGAAGGCCAGTCCGAACGGGAGCTGGTCGTGTCTATCGACGCGGCAGCTTCGGTCGGCGATCTCTCCCGCGAGATGGGCGGCGCACCCGGATCCACGCTGGTGGTGCGACGAACGGGGACCGAACTCGACCCGGCGGCGGCCGTCGTCGAAGCGGACCTCGTGTCCGGTGACGAAGTCTCCATCGTCACTCCGGGTCCCGGTGCACGGTCCCTCCATGGCGGAAACCCGGCCGTTCTCACGTTCCTGACCGGTCCACAACGCGGAGAGAGAATTCATGTTGTGGGGTCGGTGTCCGTCGGACGGGATGAGTCGGCGGACGTGGCGGTCGGCGACCCGTTGATGTCACGGCTGCACGCACGGTTCTCCGGCGAGCCGGGTGGTGGCATGGTCGTGCAGGACCTCGGGTCGAGCAACGGAACTGCGGTCGACGGCACCGTGATCGACGGTCCGGTGACCCTCGCTCAGGGATCCGTGGTCACGTGCGGGACCACCCAGTTCGAGGTGCACCTCGGCACGGAGCGACGGTCCGCGGCAACACGTCGGTCCGAGGGCACGATCGGTTTCTCGCGTCCTCCCCGGGTCGTGCCCGAGCGGGGTGCCGGCAGGGTGGCGTTCCCGTCCCCGCCGCTCGAGATCGAAGCCAGGAAGATTCCCGTCATCGCCACCGTCGCCCCCGTCGTGATGGCGGGAATCATGTCTGTTTTCGCCGGGCCGATCATGTTGGTGTTCGCGTTGATCAGCCCGGTCATGATGCTCGCCAACCGGTGGGAGGAAGCGAAGTCCGGAAAGAAGGCCCAGGGCAAGGAACTGGAGCTCTTTCGTGCGGATGCGGCAGAGTCGGTTACGGCGTCATCCGAGGCGGCCCGGTTGTCACACCGTCGCCGGCATGAGGCGCAGCCCGATGCCCGCACCGTTCTCGACAGGGTCGAGACCCTCCACCCGTCACTGTGGGAGCGCAGGGCCGATGACAAGGATGCGCTCACCCTGCGCGTGGGAACCGCTGACCAGCCGACGTTGCTCGACATCGCGGGCGGGCCGGCGACCGAGGACAGCCGTGATTTCGCGGTGGAACTGCTCGCGCACATGGAATCCCTTCGTACTGACATCGGGGTGCCGTTCACGGTTGATCTGTCGGTGACGCCCGTGGTCGGGGTCGTCGGGAACACGGCCACTGTGGCCGACACGCTCCGGTGGATGGTTGCACAGGCCGTCACGCAGAACAGCCCGAACGACCTTGCTCTCTGTGTCGTTGCGCCGGGTTCGCAAGAGTGGGGGTGGACCCGTTGGCTGCCGCACGCGCGCACGTTGCGAACCGATGCCGCCCATGGCCGCACCGTCGCGACCGATGACCAGGACGCACGCGGGCTCGTGGCGGCCATCGAGGCCTTGGTCGCCGAACGGGAAATCATCCGGTCAAAGAAGATCGGGCAGGAATCAGTGGCTGATGTCCTGCCCCGTGTTCTGCTCGTCGTTCCCGATGGCCGGTCCGTCTCGGAGGCCTCCCTCACGGGCGTGCTCGAGAGGGGCTCGGCACTCGGCGTCACTGCACTCATCGGGTCATCGTCGGTGGACAATGCCCTCGGTGTCGCACGCAACATTGTTGATGTCGTCGGTGGGAACGTCATTGACGTTCGCACCGGGTCGCGGTCCTCGGGGATCGCAGTCGAGGGAATCGACGAGCGGCGTGCCCTGCGATTGGCACGTCGCCTCTCGCCCGTTCGTGACACCACGCAGCGTTCCGCATCGGGTGAGGTGCCCCAGTCGGTGCTCCTCCGGGATCTCATCGGTCTGCAGGACCCGACACCGTCAGACCTCATCGAACGGTGGGATGCCTCCCGCGGTTCCTCGCGGCTCGATGCACCCATCGGCGTGGGGGCGGCGGGACCCGTGTCGCTCGACTTGCGGGTGCACGGCCCGCATGGACTGGTTGCCGGCACCACGGGTGCCGGCAAGAGCGAACTGCTCCAGAGTCTCGTCGTGTCGCTTGCTGCGCACCACTCGCCGAAGAGGCTGAATTTCGTGCTCATCGACTACAAGGGCGGGGCGGCGTTCAAGGACTGTGTGGACCTTCCCCACACCGTGGGCTTCTTCACCGACCTCGACAGTCATCTCGCTGTGCGGGCCCTCGTGTCGCTGAATGCGGAACTCAAACGACGAGAGCACATCCTCGCCGAGTTCGGGGCGAAGGACATTGTCGAGATGGAGGAGTTGCGTCCCGACGAGGCGCCGGCGAATCTCGTTCTTGTCTTTGACGAATTCGCGTTCCTGAAGCGCACCGTGCCGGAGTTCGTCGCCGGCGTGATCGACATCGCCCAGCGAGGGCGTTCGTTGGGTGTCCACCTGATCCTCGCGACCCAGCGTCCGTCCGGTGTGATCGACGAGAACATCCGGGCGAACACCAATCTCCGCATTGCGCTGCGGGTTGCTGACCAGGGTGATTCGGAGGATGTGCTCGACCGACCGGATGCGGTGTCCATCCCGAAGTCCATTCCGGGGCGCGCGTTCGTCAAGACCGGTCCTTCGGAGGTGCGCCAGGTCCAGACGGCGTATGCGAATGCGCGCCGCGACACGGGGGGAGCCCCGGCCGTGGGTGTCTCCGTCCTGGGCTTCGACCAGGCGATGTCGCCCACCCGCGGGGTGAGGGGGCAGGCATCGCGGGTGCAACAGGACGGACCGACCGATCTCCAGCGGTTGGTGACGGCCATCAGGCAGGCAGCGGTCGACCTGCACCTTCCCGCACAGCCGGTCCCGTGGTTGGACCCGCTCCCGTCGACGGTGACCGTTGATTCGCTGGGGGTCATGTCGGGAAGCGAGACCTCGGCCGCCATCGGAATGGTGGACCTGCCCGATTCCCAGTCGCAGGTGGCATGGGAGTTCGATCCGGCACGCGACGGTCATCTGGTCGTGTTCGGTGCGAGCGGCGCCGGCAAGTCCACGCTCCTGCGCACCATCGCCGTGCAGTTCGCGTCACGGCTGGCACCCGGTGATCTGGAGCTCTTCGTCGTTGACTTCGCATCACGTTCTCTCGGGTCACTCTCCGAGCTCCCGCAGTGCGGTGGGGTCATCAACGCCGATGAAGGGGAGAGGCTCGACAGGCTGTTCACCCATCTCGAGAGCACCGTCTCGATGAGGAAGACCTTGCTTGCCGAGTGGGGAGTTTCGTCCGTGGCGGAGGCACGGGCTGCGGGCAGGAACATCCCCTACGCCCTTGTCATGATCGATGGTTTCGCGAATTTCTACTCGACGCATCAGATGGTCGACCACGGCGAACTGGTCGACAAGTTCCTGAAGCTGCTCTCCGACGGTCGTGCAACCGGCGTCTTCTTCGTGGTCACGGGGGACCGGCGCAACGCCGTGCCGAGTTCGGTCACCAGCCTCATGTCGGCGCGACTGGTGATGAGGATGGGGGAGCCCGACGAGTACGTCTCACTCGGGTTGTCCGGGGACCTGGGCCGCACCGAGATCCCGCCGGGACGCGGGTTCACGGTGAACCGCCAGGAAGTCCAGGTGGCCATCATCGGTGACGATCCCACCGGTGCGGGGCAGAACCAGCGGGTCCGTGACATGGCTGCACGGCTCGGACCGCGTCACCACGGTCTCACCGAGATCACGCCGCTCGCCGATCACGTCCCACGTGGTTCGCTTGTTGCGCGCGGACATGGAATCCCCTTGGGGCTGCTCGGCGAGTCCGGCGCCACCGTCACGGTTGACCTGGTGGACAGTCCCGTCTTTGCCGTGTTCGGGCCCGAGCGATCGGGTCGAACCACGGCGTTGACCACTCTCGTGCTCGGGTTGCACGAGAACGTGCCGACCGCGAGGTTCTTCCTTGCGTCCCCGAGACGCAGCCAACTTCTCGACCTCGACCTGTGGGAGCAGGCCGGGCGTGGGGTTGATGGCGCGGACTCGATGCTCGTCGAACTGGCAGCCGAGATCAGGGACAGGGGTGCCGACACGAAGGATGTTGTCGTCCTCGTGGTCGACGACGGAGAGGAGATGACTGACGGTGCAGGAGCATCTGCCTTGACTGACATCATCAAGCGTTCCCGGGATGCAGGCGTCATCGTTCTTGCGGCCGTGTCCACGTCTGCGGCGCACCGCAGCTTCGGGGGATGGGTGTCGGACCTGAAGCGCCAGCGACATGCCGTGGCGTTGTGCCCCGACATTGACGTCGACGGTGACCTTCTCGGGGTTCGTTTTCCCCGCAAGTCAAGCAGGCGGTACCCACCGGGCCGCGGGTATGCAGTCAGTCGCGGTGGTTGTGACTACGTGCAGGTTGCCGAATCCTGATCAGACGTCGTCGTCGTGCAGAAGTCGACGACCTAGGAAATGGTGAGCGAACGCACGATCGAGGCGAACACGGGAGCAAGTTCACGTGCCGCGAGGCCGGAGCACTTGCAGAGGACCTGCACCAGATGACGGACCTCGGGGTTCTCCGTCGGCACACACACGGTGGTCTCGGTCTGGAACAGGGTCACGGGGAACTCGGGGGAATTCACGGTCATCGCCACGAACTGCGCGGGGTGACCGGCCACCAGCCCGGGCGAACTTGACTCGACAACGGCACCGGGGAACTTCGTCGTGAGGGCCGCATGTCCCTTTGCCACGACTTCTTCCATGGTGACGTCGCCGACGATGCGGCCGACCGTCACGTACATGGTCGTGCGCGCGCCCACGGGCGTCGTGGGATCGAACGCGGCTATGACCGCGTTCGCATGCGGCTTCAGGGTCCAGTGGTCCGGGATCTCGGCGGTCACGTGTGGCTGCCTGGGTGAGATGTTGCTCGGGTGTTCTGCCTTCATCATCGTTCCTTCTGTGCGTGTCAGTCGGTGCCCGTTCGGGCAACCTCGTCCATGTATTCCTGCGCGGCCCGCTCGGCCTCTTCGGCGGCGCGCTGTGCATCCTGGGTGGCCGTGGCTGCTGCCTGTCGGGCGTCGTCGGCACGTCGGCGGGTCTCTTCCAGTTCGCGCTGTGCTTCCTCCACCTGTTCCTGGCCACCGCTCCGGATTGCCTGTCCCACCTCGCGTTGGGCCTGTTCCACCTCGCGCTGTGCCTGCTCGACCTGCTCACGCGCCGCGGATGCCTGTTCACGAGCCTCGTTGACGGCCTGTTCGGCCTCCTCGAGACGCGACCCGGCTTCTTCCAGCATGCGGCGGGCCTCCTCTGCCTGCCGGAGAGCGGCATCGATCTGTTCCTGTGCGTCGCGGCGGGCCTGTTCCAGTTGTTCGCGGACTTCGCCCGTGGCGGATTCGATCTCGGTTGACAATCTGTCGATCTCGTCCCGGGCCTGTTGCGCCACTTCCTCTGCGGCGTTCACGGCCTCGTTCACGGCGCGTTGTGCCTCCTCGGCAACCTGTCGTGCCTCCTCGACGGCCTGCTCGGCGCTCTCGATGACCTGTTCGGCCTGCTGCTGCAGTTCCTCGGCAGTCTCGCGAAGCTGCTCCATGGATTCCTCGGCCAACTGTTCGACTTCCTGGACGGCATCGTCGACCTGTTCCTCGATGTCCTTCTTCGCCTCTTCGGCATCCTCGAACAGGTCACCGATCTCGTCGAACAGGTCGCCGATGTCGTCGACAATCTCGCTCGGGCTGAAGCTGAAACCGAGCTCCACCTCGAGACCGATGAGGAGTGCAAGTTCACCGCCGAAGTGGAAGCTGACCTCGTCCCATGACACCTTGCCTTCGACATCCACCCCGGCCCCGATGCCGGTCTTCACACCGCCGCCCACGGTGACGCTTCCCTCGTCCGATCCGACCGTCGCGCGGGCCGTCGCGCCCGCGGTCGCGCCCGCAGAAGCACCTGCCCGGCCCGAGATCCCTTCACTGTTGATGGTCGCTTCGGCCTCTGCCTCTGCATGAACCTCGGCGTAGACCTCTGCCTCGGCCTCCGCATCGCCGAACACGGTGTCGACCTCCGCGTGTGCCTCGGCCTCGGCCTCGAGAGAGGCACTCGCGCCCACCGACACCTCGACACCCTCTGATGACACCGACACCGATGCGTGCCCCTCCGCGTGCCCGGACACCGACGCGCGCACCTCGCCCGATGCAGAGCCGAGCGCAGTGTCGATCGATCCGGATGCCGACGCCTCGGCATGAATGCGTGCCTCGGCGTGGACATCCGCCTGCACTCCGTCGGGGCCGATCTCCCACGTGGCCTCCACCTCGTACTCGGCCGATGCCTCGTATTCGGCCTCGCCCTCGACGGTGACGTCGAGTCCCAGGATCTCCGTCTCGGCGGACCCGGAGGCCGAGCCACGTGCAGAGGCACGTCCCCTGCGGGTGGTGCGACCGGAGTCGGATTCAGACACGGCGGGCGTACCGGTGACAATCATCCACAGACCGGCCACGCCGCCGGCAGACACCTCGACCGAGGGAGTGCCCTGGGGGATGGTGCCGTCCGCAGTCACCCAATCCTGGGACCAGTGCGTCTCGCCCGGCATGTCGGTGTCCTGTCCGGCCCGGGCCGCCGCTGCGATATTTTCGGTCACGGCGCCCGTTCCGTTCAGGACCTGTTGGGGCGTGAAGCCGGCGGGGAAGTTGCCCTCGATCTCCTCGAGGAAACGCGCCTCGGCACTCAGGGCATTGATGTCGGACTGCAGCATCTCCGCGAGCAACCGAACCTTGGCGGCAACTTTCAATGCCTCGTCGGAAACGACAGGGATCGCCGCGGCGATCCGGTGGAGATCCTTCAGGATGTCCGCGGAGGCGCTGACCGCACCGGCCGTGAGGCCGGCCTGGTGCTGGAGATCCTCGGTGTTGACGATGATTCGCTGAGTCATTGTGTCTACGCGTGGAAGATGTTGTCGGCCCGGGCCTCGTTGGCGATGCGGTGCAGCGCGATCATCGCGGCAAGTCCCTGCAGGAGGGTGGCGATCTTCCGGGCGTCATTGCGGATGAGCGCCACGTTCTCGCGGTAACGCGTTGCCTTGTCGCAGTGCCAGCCCATTTCGCGTGCAGACTGGTCCAGCATCTGGCCGATGTTCAGCATGGTGTCCGAGTGCATGCTGAGCACCCGTGATGCGATGCGAAGGTACTCGGGGTCCCCGGGCGGGGCTTGACCGCCGGCGGTCGGCTGCTCGGGCATGGGTCAGGAACCGGCGTTGCGGAGTGCCTCGCGGCGGCGGTTGATCTCTGCGCCGGACTCGTTCATGGACGTCTGCAGACGCTGGAGCATCGGCTCGAAGTCGCTCTGCCAGGCTTCACGGAACCGGGCAGCGGCAGGGCCTTCCCAGTACGTGTTCCCCAGTTGGTTGCGGATGGACGTGAGCATCTCGGTGACGAGTGCTGATTGTCGGTCGAAAGTGGATTTGAGTGCGGCCAGTTGGTCGAGTTCGCCACCGATGCGTGCCATGTTTTGCCTCCGGAAGTTTTTCCAAACAGTACCCCAGCGCCGTGCGGGGACTCATGTGCGGACTATGACGTCGTCAGACGGTGGAGAAGTTCCACCGGATCGACATTCGTGAAGACTGCCCGCGACGACGCCCTGCGGCCCGTGGAGTCGAAGGCACGCCCGTCTTTCACGGTCCACACGGAACCGTCGGCCCGGAGAAGGGAGACCTCGCCGCCGGACCATGCCCCGGCCCCGCCGCGACGCGTGCACAACAGGTCGACACGGTTCGTGGCGGCGCGCGCGAGCCCGGCAACCAACGGCAGCCTGCTCTGGTCGACACCTTCCGCCCCTGCGAGGGATTCGAGTGCCCGATCGGATGCGACGGTCGCCTGGGTCAGCAGATCGTGCCAGAGCCCGCCGGAGAGGCTGAACGACCCGTGGATGGGTGGTTGAACAACCCCCGGCACAACCAGTCTGGCCAAGTCTCCCCCCACGCGCAGGGGAGAGGTGTGGGCCAACCGAACCGAATCCGGCCCGAGCCATGCGACGGCACTCACGCGGCGGTTCAGGGCGACGTTGACGGTGTGCCGTGGGGAACCGTGCGGTCGTGCCCACACGGACGTCTCCGGGTGGGCCAGAGAGAAGAGAAGTGCCGCAACCGGGGCGGCGACACGGAGCCCATCGGCGGAGATGACGTTTCGTGTCCGCAGTGAACGGTCCGCATCCGCGCGTTCCGCTGCTGGGGCATGGTGCCACGGGCCCGGCGGGCGCAGGGAGACACCGAGAAGACTGCACAGCACCTGCCATTCGGCGGGCGACAACCCGAGCGAAGCAGGTTCAGTCTCGTTCATGCCCGCAAGTGTGCCACCGACGTCCGGTCGTCGCCGGTCTCTATGTCCCGAACAGGCGACTGACGGGTGGTGGTGTCCACTGACCGGTCAGGAAATCATCCTCCGGCATGTAGATGCGCATGGACATGTCCAGCGGCCCGGCAACGGTCGGGATCCAGTTCGAGTCACCGTGCGGATCCGCGCATTCGGGTCCGAGGTGGATGTCGAGTGACCCGTCAGGGTTGTAGCGGACATCGTCACGGCTGCGGATGCCGAAGCGATTGAGGTCGTTTGCGATGAGGAAGCCGTTTCGGTCGTACACGGTGAGTGACCAGAATGCCTTGGCGGGCGGTGTGCCGCCCGGTCCGAAGTGGATGACGTGCTG
>JBEDDY010000098.1:0-16031 GCA_041176025.1 Actinomycetota bacterium
GTCCATCCCGCCGTCGGCAGGGAGATGAACCGCCGTCTCGAGGAGCAGCGCACCACCGACAACGTCGTCGTGCTGGACATCCCGTTGCTCGCCGAGAACCCCCGCAACGGCCTGTGCGGCGTGATCGTGGTCGACGTTCCCGTCGACGTTGCCGTCTCGCGTCTCATGGAGTTCCGCGGTTTCAAGGAGGATGACGCACGCGCGCGCGTCGCCAACCAGACGAGCCGCGAGAAGCGTGTTGCCATCGCCGACCGGATCGTCGACAACTCCGGCGACATGTCCGCTCTCGAGGAGCAAGTGGCGGCCGTGTGGGAATGGGCGGTCGCGCTGCCGCCGGCGGCGCCCGACGCGGGCGAACAGGTCCCGCCGGAGCCGAAGGCAGACTGACCGCACCCCATCGGTACGCTTCGACCGTGCCCGACTTCAAGGTTGTCTCAGAGTTCGCCCCGGCGGGAGACCAACCGAAGGCCATCGCCCAGTTGGCAGAGGGAATCCGCACGGGGGAGCGCTTCCAGACGCTGCTCGGCATCACCGGTTCGGGCAAGTCCGCCACCATGGCGTGGACGATCGAGGCAGTGCAGCGCCCCACGCTGATCCTCGCGCCGAACAAGAGCCTCGCTGCACAGCTCGCACAGGAGATGAAGGAGTTCTTCCCGGAGAACCGGGTGGAGTTCTTCGTCAGCTACTACGACTACTACCAGCCGGAGGCCTACATCCCCTCCAGTGACACCTACATCGAGAAGGACTCGTCCATCAACGACGAGATCGACAGACTGCGTCACTCGGCCACCGCCGCATTGCTGACCAGGCGCGACACCATCGTGGTCGCGTCGGTGTCCTGCATCTACGGCATGGGGGATCCCGAGGAATACAGGGGGCAGTTGCTCGAACTGCACGTCGGGGTGGACTACGACCAGCGCAGCATCCTGCGCCGCCTCGTTGACCTCCAGTACGACCGCAACGACATGACTCTCGGCCGCGGCAACTTCCGCGTGCGCGGTGACACGGTCGAGGTGCACCCCGCCTACGAGGAATCGGTCATCCGCATCGAGATGTTCGGCGACACCATCGACCGCATCACGTCGGTCGACCCGTTGACGGGCGAACAGCTCGGTGAGTTCTCCGAGGTCATCGTGTTCCCGGCAACGCATTACGTCGCGGGTGACGAGCGCATGCGACGCGCCGTCGTCGGCATCGAGCACGAACTGCAGGTTCGTCTGGCGGAGTTCGAGAAGCAGGGGAAACTGCTGGAGGCCCAGCGGTTGCGGATGCGCACCCAGTACGACCTGGAGATGATCCAGGAGATGGGCTACTGCAACGGCATCGAGAACTACTCGATGCACATCGACGGACGCCAGCCCGGCGAGCCCCCGTTCACCCTCCTCGACTACTTCCCGAAGGATTACCTCCTGGTCATCGACGAGAGCCACGTCGCCGTGCCCCAGTTGCACGCGCAGTACGCGGGTGACCGCAGCCGCAAGGACACGCTGGTCGAGCACGGCTTCCGGCTGCCCAGTGCCCGTGACAACCGGCCGCTCCGATTCGAGGAGACGATGGAGCGCATCAACCAGGGCGTCTTCATGTCCGCCACGCCGGCGGACTTCGAACTGAAGCACAGCTCCCGCGTGGTCGAACAAATCGTGCGTCCGACCGGACTCGTCGACCCGGAGGTCATCGTCCGGCCGACCAAGGGGCAGATCGACGACCTGATTGCGATGGTGCAGGAGCGCATCGAGCGCGAGGAGCGAATCCTCGTCACCACCCTCACGAAGAAGATGGCCGAGGACCTCACCGAGTACCTGCTGGAGCAGGGGCTCCGCGTCCGGTACCTGCACAGCAACATCGACACCATGCAGCGCATCGAAATCCTGCGGTCGCTGCGACTCGGTGAATTCGACGTCCTCGTCGGCATCAACCTGCTGCGCGAGGGACTCGACCTGCCGGAGGTGTCCCTCGTGTGCATTCTCGACGCCGACAAGGAGGGGTTCCTCCGCAGCGAGACGTCACTCATCCAGATGATCGGCCGCGCGGCACGAAACGTGGCCGGGCAGGTCGTGATGTACGCCGACAAGGTCACGCCTTCCATGGAGCGGGCGATCAACGAGACGAAGCGGCGCAGGGAGATGCAGATCGCGTACAACACCGAGCACGGCATCAACCCGCAGACCATCCGCAAGGCGGTGGGGGACATCCTCTCCGTGCTCGGCGTTGACGACGGCACCGCGGTGCCCGGGAAGGGCCAGCGCCGGAACCGCGAACGCGAGAAGGTTCAGCGCGAGATCAAGTCCCTCCCGCAGCAGGAACTCGCGCGCCTCATCCAGACGCTCGAGGAGGAGATGCACGAGGCCGCGACGGGGCTCAAGTTCGAGTATGCAGCCCGGCTCCGTGACGAGATCAACGAGATGCGTCGCGAACTTCGTGACGCGCGATGAACCTTCGGTAGCCTCGCACCGTGTCCGAGAAAATCGTCGTTCGTGGTGCACGAGAGCACAACCTGAAGAACGTCAGTCTCGAACTGCCCCGTGACCGGTTGATCGTGTTCACCGGGCTGTCCGGTTCCGGCAAGAGCAGCCTCGCGTTCGACACCATCTACGCCGAGGGCCAGCGGCGGTACGTCGAGAGTCTTTCCTCGTACGCGCGCCAGTTCCTCGGCCAGATGGACAAGCCGGACGTGGACGTCATCGAGGGACTCTCGCCCGCGATCTCCATCGACCAGAAGTCCGCGTCGCGCAACCCACGTTCGACCGTCGGCACCATCACGGAGGTCTACGACTACCTGCGCCTGCTGTACGCGCGCATCGGTGTGCAGCACTGCGCCAACGACGGCACACGTCTGCAGCGCCAGACCCCGCAGCAGATCGTCGACCGCATCATGGCCCTGCCGGAGGGAACCCGTTTCCAGGTTCTCGCCCCGGTGGTGCGCGGCCGAAAGGGTGAATACGACACTCTGCTTGCTGACATCGCCGGACAGGGGTTCGTGCGCGCACGCATCGACGGCGAGATCCACGACATCAACGAGTTCCTGAAGGCCGGCAAGAAGCTGGCACGGTACGAGCAGCATTCCATCGAGATCGTGGTCGACCGTCTGGTGCGTCGTGACGACATCGAACGACGCCTGACGGACTCCCTCGAGACCGCCCTGAAACTTGCGGAGGGCGTCGCCGAGGTAGAGCTCATCGCGAAGGACGAGTCGGACAACGAAGTCCTGACGTTCAGCCAGCATCTGGCATGCCCGAAGTGCGGTGACAGTTTCGACGAGCCCGCACCGAGGAACTTCTCGTTCAACTCGCCCTACGGCGCGTGCCCGCACTGTGACGGGCTGGGCACCAAGTACGAGGTCGACGCCGACCTCGTCATCCCGGACATGTCGATGTCCCTGAACGAGGGTGCGATCGCTCCGTGGCGCAGTGCGCACACCGGCTATTTCACCCGGATGCTGGAGGCAGTCGCAGAGGAAGAGGGCCTCGACCTCGACAAGCCGTTCAGCAAGCTGACGGCGAAGCAACAAAAGCTCGTCCTGCACGGCCGCGAAGGCGCGATGCTGGTGAAGTTCCGCAACCGTTTCGGCAAGATCCGTCAGTTCAGCAGCCAGTACGAGGGCGTGATCCCGTGGATCAAGCGCCGTCACGAGGACGCCGACAGCGACTGGACCCGCGAGCAGTTCGAGTCCTACATGCGCGAGGTGCCGTGCCCCGACTGCAACGGTGCCCGCCTGAAGCCGTCCACTCTCGCGGTGACCGTGAACGACAGGAACATCTCCGAGGTGTGCGACATGTCCATCGGGGACTCGGCGGCGTTCCTGGCGGGTCTCACCCTCGGTCAGCGCGACACAATCATCGCCGAGAGGATCACCAAGGAGATCAACGCGCGTCTCGGGTTCCTCCTCGATGTCGGTCTCGATTACCTGACGCTCTCGCGCTCTGCCGGCACACTCGCCGGTGGCGAGGCGCAGCGCATCCGTCTGGCCAGCCAGATCGGGTCCGGTCTGGTCGGCACGCTCTACGTCCTCGACGAGCCGAGCATCGGCCTGCACCAGCGGGACAACCGGCGACTCATCGACACCCTCCACCGTCTGCGCGACCTCGGCAACACCGTGATCGTCGTCGAGCACGACGAGGACACCATCAAGGAGTCCGACTGGATCGTGGACATCGGCCCGGGAGCCGGTGAGCACGGCGGGGAGGTCGTCTACAGCGGCCTCGTGCCCGGAATCTCGAAGGCGAAGAACTCCGTCACGGGTGCCTACATCACCGGTGCACGGTCCATTCCGGTGCCCGCGGCACGACGTCAGCCTTCCGACGGCCGGATCGTCATCCGCGGTGCCCGTGAGCACAACTTGCGCGACATCGACGTGGAGATCCCTCTCGGTTGCTTCGTGGCCGTGACCGGTGTGTCGGGCAGCGGCAAGAGCACGCTCATCCGCGACATCCTGCTGCCGGCAATGATGCAGCAGATCTACAAGAGCAAGGAAGCGCCCGGCAAGCACAAGAGGGTCGACGGCATCGATGCGATCGACAAGGTCATCGACATGGACCAGTCGCCGATCGGCCGCACCCCGCGCTCGAACCCCGCCACCTACACCGGGGTGTTCGACTCGATCCGCAAGTTGTTCGCCGCCGCTCCGGAGTCGAAGGTACGCGGCTACCAGCCCGGGCGCTTCAGCTTCAACGTGTCGGGGGGCCGTTGCGAGGCATGCTCCGGGGACGGAACCATCAAGATCGAGATGCACTTCCTGCCGGACGTGTACGTGCCGTGCGAGGTGTGCAAGGGGGCGCGCTACAACCGCGACACCCTCGACATCACGTTCAAGGGCAGGAACATCGCCGAGGTCCTCGACATGCCCATTGCCGAGGCTCTCGACTTCTTCTCCAACCAGCCGTCGATCGCCCGCCACATGCAGACGCTGGTCGACGTCGGTCTCGGGTACGTCCGTCTCGGGCAGAGCGCACCGACCCTCTCGGGTGGCGAGGCGCAGCGCGTCAAGCTCGCCTCGGAGCTTGCCAAGCGGTCGACAGGGCACACGATGTACCTGCTCGACGAGCCGACCACGGGTCTCCACTTCGAGGACGTCAACCGGTTGCTGACCGTGTTGTCGCGCCTCGTCGACCAGGGAAACACCGTTCTCGTCATCGAGCACAATCTCGACGTCATCAAGACTGCTGACTGGCTGATCGATCTCGGTCCGGAGGGCGGCAGTGGTGGCGGGATGGTCGTGTGCGAGGGCACACCGGAGACTGTCGCGTCGTGCGCAGGGAGCCACACCGGCCGGTTCCTCGCGCCCCTCCTCGGGATTGAGGCACCGGTGACCGCCAGGGCAAAGAGCAAGACCACGTCTGCCAACGGCAAACCTGCATCGAAGTCGGTTGCCCCGAAGAAGCCGGCAGCGCCGAAGGCTCCTGCAAAGAAGACCGCGGCACAGAAGGCACCCGCGAAGAAGAAGCCGTAGCGATGCCCGTGCAGCGACCCGCAACCGGTTCGGTGCCCACTTCGCCGGGGTCATACCAGTTCAAGGACGAACACGGCCGCGTCATCTACGTGGGAAAGGCCTCGAACCTGCGTGCACGGGTCGCCAACTATTTCCAGGACCCGCAGATGCTTCACCCACGCACTGCGTCGATGGTTGCCGCTGCACATTCCGTCGAGTGGATCGAGGTGCGCAACGAGGTCGAGGCCCTCATGCTCGAGTACAGCCTCATCAAGCAGCACCGTCCCCGTTTCAACGTACGGCTGCGCGACGACAAGAGCTATCCGTTCCTCGCCATCACGCACGACGAGGAATGGCCGCGCGCCGTGGTGATGCGCGGCACGAAGCGAAAGGGCACCAGGTATTTCGGACCGTTCGCGCACGCGTACGCCATCAGGGAGACACTCGATCTCCTGTTGCGTACGTTCCCGGTGCGCACCTGCAGCCAGGGGAAGTTCAACCAGCACGCCCGGCTCGGGCGACCCTGCCTGCTCTTCCACATCGAGAAATGCGCGGGTCCCTGCGTGGGCGAGGTCGACCCCGAGAAGTACCGCTCGTATGTCGAGCAGATGAGTCGTTTCTTGGACGGTGACACTGACGCGGTCGTCGAGCAGCTCGAGAGCGAGATGCAGCAGGCTTCCGCCGCGCTCGAGTTCGAGAAGGCCGCGCGACTACGTGACCGCCTGACCAGCGTGCAACGCGCCATCGAGAAACAACAGATGGTGGGCGAGAAGGACGAGGACCTCGACATCGTGGGCATCGCCGATGACGACCTCGAGGCGTCGGTGCAGGTGTTCTACGTCCGCCACGGCCGGGTCGTCGGCCGGAAGGGGTTCATCCTCGACAAGGTGGAGGACCTCTCGAACGGACGACTCGTCGACCGGGTGCTGGAGGAGCTCTACGGTGACACGCCCCCGCTCGGTGTGCCCCGCACCGTCCTGGTGCCGTACGCACCTGCCGATGCGGCGACCTACGGCGAGTGGCTGACGTTCCTGCGGGGCAGCCAGGTGCAGATCAAGGTGCCCCAGCGCGGCGACAAGAGGGAACTGCAGGACACGGTCACACGCAACGCGCAGGAGGAATTCATGCGCAGCCGGCTCCGCAGGGCGGCGGACCACAACACCCGCAGCCGGGCACTCAGCGAGATACAGGACCTGCTCGGTCTGCCCGAGGCGCCGTTGCGCATCGAGTGCTACGACATGGCCCACCTCCAGGGCACCGACTACGTGGGTTCGATGGTGGTGCTGGAGGACGGTCTGCCGAACAAGCGTGAGTACCGCCGCTTCAAGGTGGGGGTGCCGGGGAACGACGATTACGCAGCGATGGAGGAAGTGCTCACCCGACGCTTGTCGGCCTACATCGAGGAACGTGACAAGCCGGTGACCGAGCGGGGGGAGAAGCCGGGGAAGTTCGCCTACCCTCCGCAGTTGCTGCTGGTGGACGGAGGCAAGGGTCAGCTCGCCGTTGCACAGCGAGTCGTGCGCAACCTGGGGCTGGAGGACGAGATCCCCTTGGCTTCCCTCGCGAAGCGGTTCGAGGAGGTCTACGTCCCGGGCCGGAGCGAGCCGGTCCGCATCCCCAGGGGAAGCGAGGCGCTGTTCATGCTGCAGCGCATCCGTGACGAGGCCCACCGGTTCGCGAACACCTTCCACCGTGAACTGCGCGGCAAGCGCATGGTGTCGTCGTCGCTCGAGGGAATCACCGGCCTCGGTGAGGTGCGCGCCAAACGGCTCGTGAAGGAGATGGGCGGCGTGAACGCCGTCAAGAAGGCTGATCGTTCCGCGTTTGACGCACTGAGCTGGTTGCCGTCGTCTGTTGCCGACGCGATCCACGAGCGGTTCCATCCCGCATCACCCGACACCGAACCCGGACAACCGTAGAGTCGTCGCATGTCTGACAACTCCCTGTGGGACGAGCATGCACAATGGTGGATCGACGGATTCACGAACGGTGCGGACCCCGAGTACGAGGAGCAGATCATTCCTCTCGCCGTGGAGGAACTCTCTGGTTTCGGCGCCGTGCTTGATGTCGGTTGCGGCGACGGCCAGATCGCGCGGGCACTCGCCCGAACCGGTTGCACCGTCACGGGCATCGACCCCACGGAGAGGAACCTGGAGGTCGCGCGCGAGCGTGGTGGCGGGCCGACGTACATCAACGCCGGGGCAACCGATCTCCCGTTCGAGGATTCATCGTTCGATGCGGTGGTGGCCTGTCTCGTCTTCGAGCACATCGACGATGTCGACGGCGCGATCGCCGAGGTGGCACGCGTCCTCCGGCCGGGAGGGAGGTTCTCGTTCTTCCTGAACCACCCGCTGCTCCAGACCCCGGGCAGTGGATGGATCGACGACTTCATCCTCGACCCGCCCGAGCAGTACTGGAGGATCGGCCCGTACCTGGTGGAGACCGAGAGCATCGAGGAAGTCGAGCTGGGGGTCCACATCCGCTTCCTCCACCGGCCTCTCTCTCGCTACGTCAATGCGCTCATCTCGCACGGGTTGTTCCTCGGTCGCATGGTCGAGCCGGCACCTCCCCCGGGCTTTCTCGTTCGTGCACCCGAGTACCCGCTCGCACAGACAGTTCCGCGTCTCCTGTACCTGCGGACGACGAAGCAGTAGCGCCCGGCAGATAGCGTCCGATGCGATGACTGACATTCTCGTGGTGACCGGGCTGTCCGGTGCCGGTCGTTCACAGGCTGCCGATGATCTCGAGGATCTCGGCTGGTTCGTCGTCGACAACCTCCCGGTGGTCCTCGTCGACAAGGTGGTGGAGCTGTCGGGGGAGTCCGGTGGCGAGATCGAGAAGCTGTGTCTCGTCGTCGGCAATGCGCGCCACCAGGCCGGCGTCCTGAACGCCATCGTGTCGCTGCGCGCACAGGGTCACCGGGTCCGCATCATGTTCCTCGATGCGTCCACGCGCGAACTCGTCAAGCGGTACGAGGCAACGCGCAGGAAGCACCCGATGAGCGACGGGTCTTCGGGACTCGAGGACGTCATCGAGATGGAGCGGAGTGCCGTTGCCGAGGTGAAGGCCTCTGCGGACCTCATCATCGACACGACCGGCCTGTCGGTTCACCAACTGAAGGCGCAGTTGAACGAACTCTTCGGACCCGAATCGCCGGCCGATTCGTTGCAGGTGACGGTCATGTCATTCGGCTTCAAGCACGGTGTCCCGATCGACGTCGACACGGTGTTCGACGTCAGGTTCCTGCCGAATCCCCACTGGGACGAGGAACTGCGGCCCCTGACCGGTCTCGACCCGGCTGTGGCGACGTACGTGCTCGGTCACGACATCGCGTCGGAGTTCGTCGGCCGGGTCACCTCGCTTCTTGACCTTGTTCTGCCTGCGTACGTGTCGGAGGGACGCAGCTACCTGACCATCGGGGTGGGTTGCACCGGAGGCCGCCACCGTTCGGTCGCCGTCGTGGAAGCGGTGGCCCAGCACCTGCGGTCCCGGGACTGGCACCCACGTGTGTCACACCGCGATTTGTCCCTCTGAGCGCTGCGCGTGGGGTCCCTGCGGCGGGTGACGAACTAGGGTGACAACGGCGCCTGGGCGCCGTTTCACTGTTTGACCGTTTCACTGATTGAGAGGACACCGACGTGACCGTTCGCGTAGGCATCAATGGTTTTGGCCGCATCGGCCGCAACTTCTTCCGGGCAGCAGCCGCGCGGGGCGCGGACGTCGAGATCGTTGCAGTCAACGACCTCGGTTCGTTGAAGACGATGGCGCACCTGCTGAAGTACGACTCCGTGCTCGGCGTCCTCCCGAACGACATCAAGGCTGTCGATAACGGAATCAGCATCGACGGAAAGGTCCTGAAGGTCCTGTCCGAGCGAGACCCGAAGGCACTGCCCTGGCGAGAGCTGAAGGTCGACCTCGTCATCGAGAGCACGGGTTTCTTCACGGACCGCGACAAGGCCGCTGCCCACCTCGAGGCCGGCGCCCCGCTCGTCATCGTGTCGGCCCCGTCGAACGGCGCGGATGCGACCTTCGTGTACGGCATCAACCACACCGATTTCGACAAGTCGAAGCACAAGGTCGTGTCCAATGCCAGTTGCACCACCAACTGCTTCGTGCCGATGGTGAAGGTCCTCGACGACGCGTTCGGCATCGAGAACGGGCTCATGACCACAATCCATGCCTACACAGGTGACCAGCAATTGGTCGACGGACCGCACAGCGACCTCCGTCGTGCCCGTGGTGCCGCAATCAACATCACCCCCACGAGCACGGGTGCCGCCCGTGCCACCAGCCTTGTGCTCGAGTCAATGAAGGGCAGGCTCGACGGGACGTCCCTGCGTGTGCCGGTGCCCACCGGCTCGATCACCGACTTCGTCGCCAACCTGAAGAAGCCGGCCACTGTGGATGAGATCAATGCGGCGTTCAAGGTGGCCGCGGACGGACCGCTGAAGGGCGTCCTCGAGTACACGGATGCCCCCATCGTCTCGAGTGACATCGTGACGAACCCGCACAGTTGTGTCTTCGACAGTGAGCTCACGATGAGCATGGGCAGTCTCGTGAAGGTCCTCGGCTGGTACGACAACGAGTGGGGCTACTCCAACCGTCTGGTCGACCTCGTCCTCCACGTCGGCAAGTAAGCCGATGGCCCGGATCCCCGTCCTCGAGGACCTCGGAGACGTCAGCGGCAAGCGAATCCTCGTTCGCACGGACTTCAACGTGCCGATGGAGGGCCCCGACGAAGCACGTGTCATCGTCGACGATTTCCGGATCCGCGCGGCACTGCCCACGATCAACTGGCTGACGGAGCGCGGGGCAACGGTGGTGTGTGCCAGTCACCTCGGCCGACCGAAGGGCGCACCGGAGGCGAAGTACTCGATGGCACCGGTGAGGGCTCGGCTCGCGGAGTTGGCACCGGGTGTGGAGTTGATGGAGAACCTCAGGTTCAACGCAGGGGAAGAGAAGAACGACCCCGACTTCGTTGCACACCTGGTGAAGGGCATCGACATGTACGTGGATGACGCCTTCGGCGCGGCACACCGTGCCCACGCATCGATTGTCGGGCCGCCGAGGACCCTTCCGTCCGCTGCCGGCCGTCTCCTTGCCCGCGAGGTGGAGGTGCTCGGGGGCCTGCGCGAGAAGCCGAAGCGTCCGTTCGTTGCCGTCCTCGGTGGAGCGAAGGTGAGCGACAAGCTGGGTGTCATCGAGTCGTTGCTGCAGGTCGTCGATGCGCTCGTCATCGGTGGCGGCATGTGCTTCACGTTCCTCGCCGCACAGGGCTACCCGGTCGGTGACTCCATCTGCGAACTCGACCAGATCGCCACGTGCCGTCGTCTCCTCGATGCGGGGAAGCCGATCCACCTTCCCGACGACATCGTGGGACTCGACGCTTCAGGGAACTTCGCCACGTTCGGCCAGCGTCTTCCGGACGGTGCCAAGGGGCTCGACATCGGTCCGGGTTCGGCAGCCGCCTTCAGCGACGTGATCATGGATGCACGGACGGTGTTCTGGAACGGCCCGATGGGGATGTTCGAGGACGACAGATTCGCAGCGGGCACCCGCACCGTGGCAGAGGCGGTTGCCGCCACGAAAGCCTTCACCGTTGTCGGAGGAGGGGACAGTGCTGCCGCTCTCGCACAGTTCAAATTGGACGACGAAGTCGACCATGTCTCGACCGGCGGTGGCGCATCGCTCGAACTACTCGAACTCGGCGACCTGCCGGGACTCGCGGCCCTGAGAGGTGCACCGAATGTCCGCTAGCAAGAGACGGCCCATCATCAGCGGCAACTGGAAGATGAACCAGAACCACTTCGAGGCGATCCAGCTGATGCAGAAGCTCAGTTACCTGGTGGGCAAGGATGATTTCGAGGCGGTCGACGTGACCGTGCACCCACCGTTCACCGATCTCCGCAGTGTGCAGACCCTGATCGATGCCGATGACCTGAGGTTCGTGCTGGGTGCGCAGAACTGCCATGCAGAGGAGAAGGGTGCCTACACGGGCGAGGTGTCGCCCGCGTTCCTCTCGAAGTTGAACGTTCGGTACGTCATCGTCGGCCACAGCGAGCGGCGCGAGCTCTTTCATGAGTCCGACGAGACTGTTCGGGCCAAGGTCGGAGCGGTGCTGAAGCAGAAAATGACCCCGATCATCTGTGTCGGGGAGACGCTGGACGAGCGCGAGGCGGGCACCACCATGCAGAAGGTGACGGGCCAGGTCAGGGCCGCCCTGCAGGGGTGTTCCCCGGCCCAGGTCGCCACGCTCGTGATCGCGTACGAGCCCATCTGGGCGATCGGAACCGGAAAGACCGCAACAGCCGCGGACGCCCAGGAGGTCTGTGCCGCCATCCGGCGGACCGTGGCGGAGGTGTCTGATGCAGACGCGGCAGCCGCGATCCGGATCCAGTACGGCGGCTCGGTGAAAGCCGGCACCATCAAGGAACTCATGACCCAGAAGGACGTCGACGGGGCCCTCGTGGGCGGCGCGAGCCTTGACCCGGAAGAGTTCGCCAGGATCGTGCAGTACCGCCTCCACGAGGACGCCCCCACGGCCTGATTCCCGCCCGCCGGAATTCCGGTCTTGTCGGCGGGTCCGTACCGGGTGGTAGTTTTTCAGGGCCGAACGGATCGGGGAGGACCGTCGGCCGGGCTCTGCCTGTCTCCTCCCCACAACCTGACCAGGAGGTCACTAGTGAGGAATATCCGGAAGAGCTCAAAGCTCGCCGGTGGTCTGCTCGGCTCCGTCCTTCTCCTCGCCGCTTGCGGCGGCGGAAGCGACAGTGCGTCGGACACCACCACCGCGGGTGGCGACAGCGGTTCTGGCGCGACAGCCATGACCATCACCTACGACATCGCCGACGAGGCCGTGTGGGAAGACGGCACACCGATCACGGTTGCGGACTTCCAGTGCACGCTCGACGCCGTCATGAACACCCCTGGCTCGATCAGCCAGTCGGGCTATGACAAGGTGACGTCAGTTGCGGCAGGCGACTCCGACAAGCAGGTAGTTGTCGAATTCAAGGAACTGTACGCACCGTACAAGGGTCTGTTCAGCGGACTCATCAAGAAGGCCGCCGTTGCGGACTGCAAGGACATCTCGGGTGACTTCGGCACCTCGTTCGGCTACTCGGGCACCGAGTGGAAGCTCGATTCATGGAGCGCCGACCAGGTCGTCTACGTCCCGAACGAGAACTACTGGGGCCCCCGCAAGATCGATGCCGGTCTGAAGAAGCTGGTCATGGTCCCGAGGCCCGAGACGGAGATCACCGACCTCAAGGCCGGTTCCGTGGACTTCATCTACCCGCAGTTCTACGCAGGCATCACTGACGAGCTTGCAGACCCGAACGTGAAGACGGTCCTGAACTACGGCGGCGACTACGAGGCTCTGTACATGAACCTCGGTGTCGACGGCAAGAACACCATCGCAGGCACAGAGAAGACCCGCGCGTTCGCCGATCCGGCCCTGCGCGAGGCCTTCTACAAGTCGATCGACCTCGAGGCTCTGTTCAAGCAGATCTACATCCCGATTGACCCGAAGGGCACCCTGCTGACCTGTGGTCCGATTGTCCCGGGTGATTACTGCCCCGAGGGCATCTTCGGCAACAAGTACGACCAGGAAGCCGCGGACAAGATCATGACCGACGCCGGTTACGAGAAGGACTCCGCTGGTCTGTGGGCCAAGGACGGCACCGCACCGGTGATCCAGTGGGTCATCAACACGGGCAACACCCGTCGCGAGAGCACCCAGGCATACCTGATCCCGCTCCTGAAGAAGGCCGGATTCAACGTCGAGGCGTACAACTGTGACGCGGAGTGCTACTTCCAGAAGCGCCTGCCCGCAGCCGACTATGACCTCGCCATGTACATCAGCACGGCACCGCCGGACCCGGCCTACCTGGTCGCCAGCTTCACCGGGGACAACATCCCCACCGAGGCGAACAACAACGTCGGCCAGAACTTCCAGGGCTGGAACAACGAGACCGCCACCAAGGCACTCCACGATTCCGACAAGGAAATCGACGAGGCCAAGCGCGCAGAGTTGATCAAGTCCGCCATCGTCGAGATGGACAAGGACTACATCATGGTGCCGCTCTTCCAGTTCCCGAAGTCGGGCGCCTACCGCACCGACCGCGTGGACAACGTCGAGGGCCAGTTGAACAACTACGCGGCGTTCAACGACACCCACCAGTGGAAGGACCTGGACGGCGACGGCCAGATCGTCATCGGTGCCGAGCAGTGGCCGGGTTGTCTCAACCCCGTCACCGAGTGCGCCAACTCGTCCTGGTACGTGTGGACCGTCTCGAACGTCCTCATGCCCGGTGCGTACCGCACCACCAACGACGGCAAGTACGAGGTCACCGAGCTGCTCAAGTCTGAGCCCAAGGTGGAAACCAAGTAACTGGCGTCAGCCAACGGGATTCAACGTGGGTGCGGGGTCTTCGGGCTCCGCACCCACGCCCCGTTCGGGCCAGATTCGCCCCCGTGGCCCAGGGGCATTCCCGGAACAACGAGTGAACGGAGGAACACCGTGCTGAGATACGCATTGCGCCGTGCGGTGTGGTTGGTACCGACACTCCTCATCGTCACTTTCCTCGTGTACGTTGCTCTCCGGCTCGGCACCGATCCTGTCGCCAGCTACCGCCGGACGAACATCCGTGTCAGCAAGAAGAAGCTCGACCAGTACATTGCCGCCAACGGCCTGTACACCGGTGCCTTCGGCTACGTCCGGGGGTACTTCTCCTGGCTGTGGGGCTTCGTCACCCTCGACTGGCCGCGCTCGATCAAGGGCAGCAGGGAAGTCTGGCCGCACCTGAAGGATGCGCTCGCGAACTCCCTGCGCCTCGGCCTGCTTGCCTCCATCACCGGAATCGTCGTGGGAAACCTGCTCGGGATTGCGGCGGCGCTGCGTCCCGGTCGTCTCCGCGACACCGTCGTCAACTCTGGCGCTCTCATCGGTCTTGCGGTCCCGCCGTTCGTCTCCGCGCTGCTCCTGCAGCTGCTCTTCGCCGTGTACTGGCAGAAGTGGTTCGGCTACGCCTTGTTCCCCGTGTCCGGCGTCTATCCCGCGGGTCACCAGGGTTTCGCGCCGCTCCTCATGCTGAAGCACATGGCTCTGCCGGTGATCGTCGTGTCCATCCAGAGCATTGCCGTGTACTCGCGCTACATGCGGGCCTCCCTTCTCGATGTGCTGAGCTCGGAGTACATGCGCACTGCGCGCTCCAAGGGCATCTCCGAACGTCGTGTGCTGGTTCACCATGCCCTGCGCAACGCTCTCATTCCCGTCACGACCCTTGCGTTCCTCGATGTCGGGGCGGTGGTCGGCGGGTTGATCATCACCGAGGGACTCTTCGAGTACCCGGGCATGGGTCGCTTCTTCCTGACCGCCTACGGCAACGGGGATTTTCCCGAACTGATGCCGTGGATGGTGATCATCATCGGGTCGGTCGTCGTCTTCAACCTTCTCGCGGACATCGCCTACGCCCGACTTGACCCGAGGATCCGCCTTGCCTGAGTCGACGATGTCCGTCTCCGACGAAGCCGTCGGTCTGGGCGGGGAGAGTCTCTCTCCCGGTCGCCTGGCATACCGACGGTTCCTCACGCACAAGGCCGCCGTTGTGTCGGTGGTCGTGCTGGTCCTGTTGATCCTCTGGGTCCTGCTGTCGCCGTTGACCGCCCGTTACGGGGTGAACGAGCAGGTGTTCGACATCTCCAAGGGTCCCAACCAGAATCTCCCGCCTTCGAGCATCGCCTGGTTCGGAACGGACATCATCGGTCGTGACGTGTACAGCCGCGTGCTGTACGGCGTCAGGGTGTCCCTCATCATCGGGGTCTTCTCGGCGATCTTCTCGCTCGCCATCGGTGCCGCGGTGGGTGCGATCGCGGGTCTGAAGGGAGGGAAGTTCGACGACATCATCATGCGTGTCACGGACATCTTCCTGGCATTCCCGTTCCTCGTCGCCCTGCTCGTCATCCGGAACATGTTCGGGTCGATTTCCTGGATCACGTTCTTCACCGGAGAGGTGAGCTCGGTGCGCTTCATGGTCTTCCTCTTTGCCATCTTCGGCTGGATGGGGGTGGCACGTGTGCTCCGGGCCCAGGTGCTGTCCCTGAAGGAGCGCGAGTTCATCGAGGCGGCCCGGGCACTCGGCGCCTCCGACACGCGCATCATCCTTCGCCACCTTCTGCCGAACTCGATCGGGCCGATGCTGGTTTCCCTGAGTCTCGGCGTCGTGGGTGCCATCGTCAGTGAGGCCACGCTCTCCTTGTTCGGTTACGGTCCGGACCCGGGCTCCGGTGCCACCTCGCTGGGTCTCCTTGTCGCCGGATCAAAGTCGGCCGTGCGTGCCGGGTACTGGTGGCTGGCGTTGTACCCGTTCGCGGCGCTGTTGCTCATCACACTGTGTGTGTCCTTCATCGGTGACGGTCTGAGGGACGCATTCGACCCGAAGCACGGGGGTGGTCGATGATGGAACCGGTTCTGTCCATCCGGGACCTCCGCGTGTCATTCAGGACCCCGGCGGGAGTCGTGCAGGCTGTCAGGGGAGTGAACCTCGATGTCGCGCCCGGCGAGGTTGTCGGTGTCGTGGGGGAGTCGGGCTCCGGCAAGTCGGTGTCG
>JBEDDY010000099.1:0-3435 GCA_041176025.1 Actinomycetota bacterium
CTCGAGGATCCAGCTGCTCTCGTTGGTGTACGGGTCGAGAACGAACGACGCCATGTGGAACGTGGTCAGCCACTCGCGCAACGGCCGGGCCTCGCCGTTCAGGGGGGCGAGGGTCACGTCGAGGTTCGGGTTGGGGAGTTCTGCTGCTGCCACGGACCCAACGCTAGTGGACGGGGGTGAGCCTCCGCAGGTCCGTGAGTAGCGTGAAAACGTGCATCCCATCGAGTTCCTGCGGTACGTGGCCCGGAGTCACGGCGGTGACCCCGTGGAAACGGCGATGGGCGCGGCCGATGCGCTCTCGGGGGTGACGAACGACATGGGCGCGCTCATGGTTTCTGCCCGCCGTCTGGTCGAGCACCACGAGACCAACGCACAGCTGTGGAGCACGTGCGCCCACGCGGTGACGTCGTTCGAGGCGCGCACGGAACTGCGTGAGCGTTCGCGCGCCCTCGGGGCGGACCCGACCGCAACGTTTCTCGCCGACGCGATTCCCGACGACGCAACCGTGTGCACCATCGGGTGGAGCGGTCACGTGGTCGATGCGCTCGTGCGGCGCGGTGACGTCCATGCACTCGTCGTCGATTCGCTCGGTGACGGTGGCGACGCCCTCCGTTTCCTCAGCAACAACGACTCGTCGTGCGAACTGGTCTCGCCGGAGGGTGTCGGAGCCGCCGTGGAGAGCGCCGACATCACGGTCATCTCGGCACTCGCCGTCGGCGACAACGACGTGCTCGCATGCGGCGGATCGCTGGCGCTTGCTTCCGTCGCGTACTGCGCACAGAAATCGGTGTGGCTCGTCGCCGGCGAGATGACGCGGTTGCCGTCACAGTTGTTCGATCCCATGGTGGAGGGAGTCCGTGGCCGGCCTGACCCGTGGGCGAGCGGGTTCGACCTCGTGCCGCATTCCCTCGTGACGGCACTTTTCGCCCCGGTCGGCGGCCCGCTCGACCCGTCGCACATCGCGTCACTCGAGTCCTGCCCGCCGGCCACGGAACTGCTTCGACGCAGTGTCATCTGACCGACCGGGTCTAGGTTGTCGGCAGGACGACAACAACCAGGGAGTGGTCATGGGCGAGATGGTCGAGTTCAAGAGCAACGGCGGCACGTGCGGCGGGTACCTCGCCGACGGCAAGGGACCGGGCGTGATCGTCATCCAGGAATGGTGGGGACTCGTCGACCACATCAAGGACATCGCCGACCGTTTCGCCGCCGAAGGGTTCACCGCTCTCGCACCGGACATGTACCACGGCGTCCAGACGACCGAGCCCGACCAGGCCGGCAAGCTACTGATGAGCATGAACCTCGCGACAGCGGGCAAGGACCTGAGCGGTGCGGTGGATTTCCTGCAGGCACGCACGGGCAACGCGAAGGTCGGGGTGACCGGGTTCTGCATGGGCGGCGGCCTGTCGTTGATGATCGCATGCCAGAGGCCCGACGCGGTCGCCGCGTGCGCACCGTTCTATGGCGGCATGCGCCCCGACACCCCCGTGGACTGGGACGCGATCGCGGCCGCAGTCGAGGGTCACTACGCGGAGTCGGACCAGGGCAGCGCGTCACCCGAGGCCGCGAAGAAACTCGAGGCGGAACTTCGTTCGAAGGGCAAGTCAGCCACGTTCCACGTGTACCCCGGCACGCACCACGCGTTCTTCAACGACACGCGCCCGGAGGTCTACGACGCCGCGGTCTCGAAGACCGCCTGGGAGCGCACGCTCGCGCTCTTCCGCGCGAACCTCTGACGCGACTGCTCAGGCGTTGAGCGCTGCGATTGCCTCGGCAATCGCGATGGCGCGCTGCGCGTTCGCCACGTGCAGGTTCTCGATCATCTTGCCGTCGAGCTGCACCACGCCCTTGCCGGCCGCGAGTGCCTCGTCGAACGCGGCGATGACGCGGCGTGCGTGCTCGACCTCGGCCTCGCCGGGTGCCCACGTGTCGTTCGCGATCGCGACCTGGTCCGGGTGGATCAGCGTCTTTCCGTCGAAGCCCATGTCCGCACCCTGGCGGCACTCGGCCGTGAAGCCCTCTGCGTTCTTGATGTCGTTGTAGACACCGTCGAGCACCGGCTTGCCGGCCTCGCGCGCCGCGAGGAGCGCGGTGGCGAGGTGGGGGAACAACGGTGCGCGGCCGGGCACCTGCGCCGCGCGCAGTTCCTTCGCCAGGTCGTTCGTGCCCATCACAAGGACCGCGACACGCGGGTGCGCGCAGATCGCGCGTGCATCGAGGATCGCCGTCGGCGTCTCGATCATCGCCCAGATCATCATTTCCTTCGGTGCCCCGGCCGCGTCCAGCGCGGCGGACACCGCGTCGAGTTCGGCGACGCTCGACACCTTCGGAATGACGACGGCCGTCACGCACGCCTTCGCGGCGGCCGCGATGTCGTCCTTGCCCCACGGTGTGTCGAGGGCGTTGCAACGGATGGTCAGCTCGCGGCGTCCGTACTCGCCGCTGTTCGCCGCGACGACGGCCTGGGCGCGGGCGACGTCCTTCGCGTCGGGTGACACCGCGTCCTCGAGGTCGAAGATGATGGCGTCGGCGGGGATGCCCTTCGCCTTCTCGAGCGCGCGCTCGTTCGCGGCGGGCATGTAGAGAACGGAACGGCGGGGACGGAGTGCGCTCATGGCATTACCTCGTGTGGGTGTCGTGGTGAATCGGTGCGGTTCAGAAGCCGTAGGCGGCCTTGAGTTCGGGGTCTCGCGCAGCCAGCTGGCGTGCAAGCTCGACAACGACCTTGCACTGCTTCACGCTCGCGTCGTCCTCCATCTTGCCGTCGAGCATGATGGCTCCGGTGCCGTCGCCCATTGCGTCGATGACGCGCTGTGCCTGTGCCACGTCCTGCGGACGCGGGCTGAACACCTTCTTTGCGATGTCGATCTGCACCGGGTGCAGGCTCCACGCGCCGACACACCCGAGCAGGTAGGCGTTGCGGAACTGGTCCTCGCACGCGACGACGTCCTTGATGTCGCCGAACGGGCCGTAGAAGGGGAGAACGCCGTGCATCACGCACGCATCGACCATGCGGGCCATCGTGTAGTGCCAGAGGTCCTGCTGGTATGTGGCGCGGGCACCCTGGTAGTCGTCGCCGGTCGGGTCCTGGCGCACGACGTAGTCGGGGTGACCGCCGCCGACGCGGGTGGTCTTCATGCGGCGGTTGGCGGCGAGGTCCGCCGGTCCGAGCGAGATGCCCTGCATGCGCGGTGACGCGCCGCAGATCTCCTCGACGTTCGCGACGCCGCGGGCGGTCTCGAGGATCGCGTGGAGGAGGATCGGCTTCTTGAGGCCCGCGCGCGCCTCCAGCTGGGCGAGGAGACGGTCCACGTAGTGGATGTCCTCGGGGCCCTCCACCTTCGGGATCATGATGACGTCGAACTTGTCGCCGGCCTTCGTGACGATCTCGATCATGTCGTCGAGGAACCACGGGGAGTCGAGGCTGTTCACGCG
>JBEDDY010000100.1:0-12869 GCA_041176025.1 Actinomycetota bacterium
TCAGAGGCGGCCGGAACGGATGATGCGCTGCAGGAACTGCTGCGCGCGTTCGCTCTGCGGCGCCGTCAGCACGTCGCGCGGGTGTCCCTGCTCGATGATGCCTCCGCCGTCGAGCACGCACACCACGTCACTCGTGTCGCGGGCGAAACCCATCTCGTGCGTGGCAAGGACGAGCGTCATGCCCGACTGCTTCAGCTCGCGGACGACGTCCAGCACCTCGCCGACCAGTTCGGGGTCGAGAGCCGACGTGATCTCGTCGAGCAACAGGACCTCGGGTTCCACCGCGAGAGCGCGGACGATGGCCACGCGCTGTTGCTGGCCGCCCGACAGTTGGTCCGGGTAGGAAGACGCCTTGTCGGCGAGACCGAAACGTTCGAGAAGCTCGAGAGCGCGCGTGTCCGCCGCGGCCCTCGGCATCCCCAGCGCGCGGACGGGGGAGAGCGTGATGTTCCGCAGCACCGACATGTGCGGGAACAGGTTGTAGCTCTGGAACACCATGCCGATGCGCCGACGCACGGGGTTCGCATCGAGTCCCGGCACGCTGATGTCAGTGCCGTCGAGGAGAATCTCCCCGTCGTCGATCGGTTCGAGAAGGTTGATGCAACGTAGCAACGTCGACTTGCCCGAACCGGACGGCCCGATGAGCGACACGCACTGGCCGGCGCCGATGTCGAGGGACACGCCGTCGAGCACCGTGTGGGAACCGAACGCCTTCGTGACGTTGCGGAGCGAGATCTTGCTCATCGCACCCTCGTCCCGGTCGTGCGGCGGCGTTCGCGTTCCACGAGCCAGTCGGTGGTGCGCGTCAGCGGGATCGTGATCAGCAGGAAGACCACCGCAGCGGCGACGTACGGGGTGAAGTTCGCGAACTTCGACTTGTCGACGCCGGCCTGGCGGAGGATCTCGATCGGCCCGATGAGGGACACGAGTGCGACATCCTTCTGCAGCGAGACGAGATCGTTCATCAGCGGGGGGATGACGCGTCTGATGGCCTGCGGCAGGACGACGAACCTCATGGTCTGGGAGGTGCTGAGACCGAGCGACCGCGACGCGGCGCGCTGGGACTCGTGCACACTCTCGATCCCGGCGCGGAACACCTCGCTCACGTACGAGGCATACGTGAGGACGAGGGCGACGGAACCCCAGATGAGCGGGCTGTTCCACGGCCGGTCGAGCCCGAGACCCGGAACGCCGAAGCCGATGAGATAGATCCACAGGATGACGGGAACACCGCGCATGACGTCGGTGTAGGCGACCGCGAGCACGCGCAAGGGGAACAGCACCGGTGAACGACTGTTCCGGGTGGTGGCCACGAGGAGTGCCAGCACGACGATGAACGGAATCGACCAGAAGAAGATCTTCACGTCGAGCAGGAACGCATGGAGGAGACGGGGGAAGGAATCGACGAACCGCTCCCCGTTGAAGAATGATTCGTGCACGCGGTCCCAGCGAGGCATCCGCGGGACGATTGTGACAACCAGTGCGATGACGACCGCCGTGCTGGCCACCGCAACGAGAAGACTCCGCCTGCGGCGCGCCTTCTCGTGGTCGGCGCGCCGCGAGGCGGAGTCGTTCATGTTCGTGTTGCGGCGTGTCGTTATTCGGCGATGACCGGTGCGTTCGTCTTGTCGGCGAGCCAGGTCTGGACCAGACCGTCGAGCGTGCCGTCACCCTTCAGGGTGGCGAGGGCCTCGTTCACGCAGGAAACCAGCGGGTTGTCGAGGTCGAACAACAGGCCGAACTCATCGCCCGAGGTCGCGGGGAACTGGCCGATGACCGATGCACCCTCGATCTCGACGGCGGCGATGTAGAACGCCGTCGGCAAGTCGACGACGATGGCATCGATCTGCTTGGCCTCGAGTGCCGCCTTCGCGCCGGCATTGTCGTCGTAGACGAACGGCTCGTTGGCCGGCTTCAGGACCTCGTTGATGAAGTCAAGGCTGGTGGTCGAGGCCTGGGCGCCGAACTTGACGTCCTTCAGGTCGGCGATCGTCTTTGCCCCCGCTGCAGCCGAATCGGCGAGTCCGACGATTGCCTGGTTCGTGACGTAGTAGGGGTCACTGAAGGAAACGGTCTTCTTGCGCTCCTCGGTGATCGTGTACTGCTGCAGGTTGAAGTCGAAGTTCTTGGCGCCCGGCTGGATGGCCTCGTCGAAACCGGTGCGGACCCATGCCACGTTCTCGTCGCCGAACCCGAGGGCTCCCGCAACCGCGTAGGCAACGGCGGCCTCGAAGCCTTCCTTCGACTCGGGCTTGTCGTTCTCCACCCACGGGCCGTATGCGGGGTTGCCTGTGGCAATGGTGAGTTTCCCTTCGGCAAGTGTCTTGCCGTTGGTGCATTCGTTGCCGCTTCCGGTGCCGGCCGCGGCCGCGGTGGTGTCGCTGGATGAGTCGCTGCCACCACAGGAGGCGAGGGTCATCGAGCCAACGGCGAGGAGTGAGAGTGCAATGCGACGCATGGTCGTCCTTTCGTCGGGGAGTCCGTTCGGACCGGGACGAATCTACCCCGAGACGAATCCGGCTCTCGTGGTGGGGTTTTGCCCGTGTGCCTTGACGGTGAGACACACTGAGTCGTATTGTCTCATCATGTCTTTGACGGGGGTCAACCAGCAGGTGGGGGACGACGATTCCGATTCGCCGACGCGCGAGGCCGAACTTGCCGTCGTGAGGGCCACCCGTGATCTCATGGTTCTCACGCCCCGCGAGAAGATCACGATGGACGATGTGTGTCTTGCCGCCGGCATCTCTCGCGCGACCCTCTACAGGTTGTTCCCCGGCGGCCGTGACGTGCTGTTCGACGCCGTCCGGGAGGCGTCGCTCGAGGAGTTCTTCGCCGGTCTTCGCAGCCGCATCGAGGGGGCTGAATCGCTCGAGGAACTCCTGGTGCGTGTCATTGTCGCCGCATCGTGCTCGTTGCGCGATGATTCACATCTCGCGGCATCGCTCGCGACCGAACCCGGCCTCGCCCTCGGTGACCTGACGCTCGACGGCCTCCATCGCATCATCCGCGTGGCGACCGGGTTCATCACCCCGTTCGCCTCGGAATTCATCCCGGCATCCGAGACCGAAGAAATCGTGGACATCCTCGCGCGACTGGTGATCTCGTATTACCTGTCGCCGTCGAAGGTGTTCGACTTCACGAAGCGCGCGTCCGCCGTGCGCTTCGTCCGTTCGCACCTGCTTCCGGCAGTGGCAGTCCAGTAACTCACAACAAGGGGAACACACAATGAGCATCAGCGAGAAGAGCAACAAGGATCTCATCGACCGCGACGAGATCAATGACATCGAGGCGATCCTCGCGATCACCAACACCGATGTCGACGAGGTCGAGCACATCGTGAAGAACAACGCAGACTCGATCTTCACGTGGGATTACTCCCTAGCGCGCCCGGGACTGCGCAAGCTTTACGAGAAGGCGAAGACCGGCCAGTGGAACGGAACCACCGATCTCGACTGGAGCACCGACGTCGACGTCGAGAAGACGGTCTTCGAGGACTCGCAGATCCTCGGCACGGGCATGGAGCAGGCGCTCTACGCCGACACCCAGCTCGGCAAGTGGGGCGACAAGGAGTGGCTCGAGTTCGGCATCGAGGGACGCAAGTGGCAGCTGAGCCAGTTCCTCCACGGCGAGCAGGGTGCGCTCATCTGCACCGCCAAGATCACCGAGACCGTTCCGTGGTACGACGCGAAGCTGTACGCGAGCACCCAGGTGGTCGACGAGGCCCGCCATGTGGAGGTCTTCGCCCGTTACCTCGACGAGAAGATGGGGGGTGGCTACCAGGTCAACACGCACCTGCGCCTTCTGCTCGACGACATCATCAATGACAGTCGCTGGGACATGACGTACCTCGGGATGCAGATCATGGTGGAGGGTCTCGCCCTTGCCGCGTTCGGGTTCCTGCATGCCACCACCAACGAGCCGTTGCTGAAGACCCTGCTGCGCTACGTGATGAGCGACGAGGCCCGTCACGTGGCCTTCGGAGTGCTCAGCCTGAAGGAGGTCTACGCCGGCATGTCCGACGCGGAGATCAAGGACCGCCAGGAGTTCGCGTTCGAGGCGAGCGTACGCATGCGCGACCGCTTCCTGCAGCAGGAGGTCTGGGACCGCATGGGCGTGAACACCAAGGAGATCGCGCCGATGATGCTGCAGGACCCGGGCCGCGCCCTGTTCCAGCAGATGCTGTTCTCGAAGATCGTCCCGAACTGCAAGAAGCTCGGCCTGCTCGACCGCAACGACAAGTGGTTGCGCCACCGTTTCGAGGAACTCGGCGTCATCCAGTTCGAGGACTGGCAGGACACCGAGGAGGAGTACGCCGCCTTCGAACTGGGCAAGGACATGCCCGCAGTGGGCCAGCAGGCCTGACGGATCGCCGACCCGTCCGGGCAATCGGGCGGGTCGGGACCCCCACCTTCGGCAATACTTGACGAATGGCCATTTTCGGACAGGTTCTCACGGCGATGATCACGCCGTTCGACGCGAGCGGTGCGTTGAACGTGGACGAGGCAGTGAAGCTCGCCAAGTGGCTCGAGGCCAACGGCAATGATGGTCTCGTCGTGTCCGGCACCACCGGTGAGTCCTCGACGCTGACGGACAACGAGAAGCTCACGCTGTGGGAGGCCGTCATCAGGGCGGTCAACATCCCTGTCATCGCCGGCAGTGGTTCGAACGACACGGCCCACTCGGTGCACCTCACGAAGGAAGTGACGAAGCTCGGCGCCGCCGGCATCCTCGCCGTCGGCCCGTACTACAACAGGCCGTCACAGGCAGGTCTCGTCGCCCACATCACCGCGATGGCGAACGCGACGGACCTCCCGGTCGTCGTGTACGACATCCCCGTGCGCACCGGCCGCAAGATCTCGACTGCGTCGCTGGCCAAACTCGCGAACGAGGTGAAGAACGTGAAGGCGCTGAAGGATGCCGCCGGTGCTCCGGCCGAGACCGCCAACCTCATGGCACTGGTCCCTTCCGACTTCGAGCTCTATTCGGGGGACGACGGGCTCACGCTCGCGTTCCTCGCGTACGGCGGTGTCGGGGTGATCGGCGTGGCCACCCACTGGTCCGGCATCGAGCACCAGAAGATGATCACCGCCTTCCGCAACGGTGATGTCGCGACGGCACGACGCATCAATGACGTCCTCCTCGAGAGCTACGCGTTCGAGACGGGTGACGACAATCCCAATCCCATCCCCAGCAAGGTGATGATGAACCATCTCGGGTTCACTGTCGGAGAATGCAGACTCCCGATGGGCCCCCCGCCCGCAGGCCTCGCCGAGCGCGCGGCAACAGTGCACGCCAACCTGGAAAAGGCACGCGCAGCACTCCGCTGAGACCAGGCATGGCAGCACCCGTACGCATCTACTTCCTCGGCGGTCTCGGCGAGATCGGCCGCAACTGCATGGTGCTCGAGCAGAACGACAGGTTGTTGCTCATCGACTGCGGACTCATGTTCCCCGACGCGGACATGCACGGCATCGACCTCGTGCTGCCGGACTTCACTTTCCTTCGCGACAACGCCGAACGCATCGTCGGGTGTGTCGCGACGCATGGTCACGAGGATCATGTCGGCGGGCTGCAGTTCCTGCTGCGCGACGTCGAGATGCCGATCTACGGCTCTGCCGTCACGCTCGGCCTGGCCCGCAGCCGCATCGAGGAAGCGGGACTCCTGAACCGTACGCAGTTCATCGAGGTGCGCGACGGCCAGCGCATCGACATCGGCGGTTTCGACGTGGAATTCCTCCCCGTCACCCATTCCGTTCCGCACGCCCACGCGATCATCGTGCACACTCAGCAGGGCGTCATCGTCCACTCGGGCGATTTCAAGCTGGACCTCACACCGGTGGACAACCGCCGCACGGACCTTGCACGCCTCGGTGAGCTCTCCAGCACGGTCGGCATCCGGCTCCTCATGTGCGACTCCACGAACGCGGAGGAGCGGGGTCACGCGCCCAGCGAGAAGTCCATCGGCGGCGTCCTTCGTGCCCTCTTCCACGAGCACCGCGACCGCCGCATCATCACTGCGAGCTTCGCCAGCCACATCCACCGTGTCCAGCAGGTCATCGAGGCCGCGCTCGAGCATGACCGCAAGATCGCGTTGATGGGCCGCAGCATGCAGAAGAACATGCGCCTCGCGATCGACCTGAAGCTGATGAGCGTCCCCGCATCGGCGTTCATCGACGTGGAGGAAATCGACAGGTTCCCCCCGCACAAGGTCTGCGTCATCTCCACCGGCTCGCAGGGCGAACCAATGTCCGCCCTGTCCTTGCTGTCGCGGGGCGAGAGCAAGTGGCTGAAGGTGGGCGAGGATGACACCATCATCCTGTCCAGCCACGCCATCCCCGGCAACGAGGGCAACGTCAACCGCGTCATCGACGGTCTCATGCGTGCAGGGGCGAAGGTCGTGCACAGCGGGATTGCTGACGTCCACGCCACCGGACACGCCCAGGCGGACGAACTGAAGACGTACCACTCCATCGTGCGGCCCGAATGGTTTGTGCCCGTGCACGGCGAGTACCGCCACCTGCGCGCTCACGCCGAGCTCGCCGTCGTGATGGGGTCCGACCCGGAGACCGTTCTCCAGGCAACCGACGGTGACGTCCTGCAGCTGGACGACAACGGGCTCACGTTCCACGACAAGATTCCTGCGCACTACCTGTTCGTCGACGGCATCGTCGGTGACGTCGGCCAGGGCGTTCTGCGTGACCGTCGTGTCCTCGCAGAGGAGGGTGTCGTCGTTGTCATCGCGACTGTCGACAGTCAGACCAATGAGGTCATCACGGGGCCGGAGATCATCACCCGTGGCTGGGTGTACGCACCGGAGGCTGACGACCTCCTGGACGAAGCAGAGAGCACCGTGCGCAAGGCACTCGAGCGTGCCCTGAAGGACGGAGTGCGCGGAATCGACGACCTCGAGCGCGAGGTCCGTCGTGCAACGGGCAAGTTCGTGAGTGACCGCACCAAGCGGCGTCCCATGATCGTGCCCGTGGTGATGGAAACCTGAGTTTCCGCCCGCAACGGGCCCGGCAGGGGGTATCCGTATGTTGTCCACACCCCGCTAGTACCGTTTTTCACATGTCTGCCAAGGATTCCCGTTCGTCGTCCCCCAATTCACGGGGCTCAGGCGGTCGTTCCGGCGTGAAGACACCTCCGTCCGGGAACCGTCGCCCGACGTCGTCGAAGTCGCCCGCCAAGCCAGGCAGCAAGCCCTCCTCGAAGTCCGCCCCGAGGGGCCGCGGGGAGTCCCAGATGGCCCAGGTCGTGCGCGGTCGCGAGGTCGAGTTCTGGGGAATCGGTTTCATCAGTGTGGGCCTTCTCCTCATCCTGTCCATGTATGCCCACATGGCCGGTCCGCTCGGCACCGGCATCGACAAGATGTTCGGCTGGCTGTTCGGGCTCGGCCGTTTCGCCCTGCCCATCGTCACCATCGTCATCGGTGTCGCCATGGTGCGCCGACGGAGCGTGGAACACCGCGTGCGCCTCTCGGTCGGCTGGGGCATCGAGGTGCTCACCATCCTCGGGCTTCTCCACATCGTGAACGGCGAGGACAAGATCGTCGCGAGCGTCGACGCCATGTCGCAGGCCGGTGGTTGGTTCGGTGCCATCATCGGCGAGCCGTTGCGCACGACCGTCAGTTCGGTCGGTGCGGTCGTCGTGCTGCTCGCGGCCGGTGTCGTCGGCGCGATGCTCATCACGGACACGACCCTGCCCGAGCTCATCGATCTCGTCCGCCAGCGTGCGGAGTCGCTGAACGCCGCCCGCGAGGAGGCACAGCGCAGCCGGGAGGAGCGCGTGGACACGCGCCGCCGCCAGCCCGGCATGTACGACCTCGACGATGAATCCTCTGCCGCGGCACCGGCACCCAAGCAGAAGAGGCCGAAGCTCTACGACATGGCCGATGAGTTCGAGACTCCTGCCGAGAAGAAGCCGCGCGTCAAGCCCGCGTCGGCACCCGTGCCGGCCGATCCCGAGTTCCACCAGAAGCCCGGCATGGCGCACCGCAACGACGAAGTGCCCATGAACACCTCCGCACCGGCGAAGCCGGGTCAGTGGACCCTTCCCAGCGTGAAGATCCTCGGCCTCACCGAGGTCCACGAGGTCAACATGGCCCGCGTCACCGAACGCGGACACCTGCTGGTCGAGGCACTCGCGTCGCACGGTGTCGACACACGCCTGCTCGACAAGACGGTGGGCCCCACGGTCACGCGTTTCGAGCTGGAGCTCGGTGCGGGCGTCAAGGTCGCAAAGGTGACCAGTCTCAACCGTGACATCGCCTATTCGATGGCCGCGACCGACGTGCGCATCCTCGCGCCGATCCCGGGCAAGTCGGCAATAGGTGTCGAGGTGCCGAACGAGTCGCGCCAACTGGTGTCGCTCGGCGACTTGATGGTGTCACCCGAGGCGAAGACCGCCACGCACCCGTTGGACGTCGCGGTCGGCATGGACATCGCGGGTCGCGCGGTGTTCCTGAACCTCGCGAGCACGCCGCACATGCTGATTGCCGGCGCGACCGGTGCGGGCAAGTCGAGCGGCATCAACTCGATCCTCACGTCGTTGCTGATGCGCTCCACACCCGACCAGGTGCGTCTCATCCTCATCGACCCGAAGCAGGTGGAGATGGGCCAGTACGCCCGCCTCCCGCACCTTCTCACCGCGCCGGTCACCAACCCCAAGAAGGCGGCGAACGCGCTCGGTTGGGCCGTCAAGGAAATGGAACGGCGCTATGACCTGCTCGTCGAGGTGGGTTACCGCGACATCGGCGGGTACAACCAGGCTTTCGACCGCGGTGAGGTGGTGCAGCACCGTGAGGGGTTCCCCGCGTACGAGCGCCTGCCGTTCATCGTCGTGGTCGTCGACGAGTTGAACGACCTCATGATGGTTGCCGCACGCGACGTTGAGGAGAGCATCACGCGCATCGCCCAGAAGGCGCGTGCCGTCGGCATCCACCTGATCGTCGCGACGCAGCGCCCCAGCGTGAACGTCATCACCGGTGTCATCAAGGCGAACATTCCCGCGCGCATGGCGTTCGCGGTGTCGTCGCTGACCGACAGCCGTGTCATCCTCGACCAGCCCGGTGCGGAGAAACTCGTCGGCAAGGGCGACATGCTCCTGTTGCCGGGCAACACGAATGTCCCGCAGCGAATCCAGGGTTCCTGGGTGGACGAGGAAGAAGTGAGGCAGGTCGTCGCCCACTGGCGCAACCAGTCACCCGAGGTCACCTACGTCAGCGGCATCGAGGGCGAAGCCGACGGCGGCAGCGGTGGCCAGCCCGGTCTCTTCGGGGGCAGCACGGGCAATGACGGGGACGACGGTCTGCTCCGACAGGCCATCGACATTGTCGTGCGCTCGGGTCTCGGCAGCACGTCTTTATTGCAGCGCAAACTAAAGGTGGGCTTTGCCCGCGCGGGTCGTCTCATGGACGAACTCGAGGAACGCGGGATCGTCGGACCCAGTGAGGGGTCGAAGCCCCGAGCCGTGCTAATGAGTGTGGAAGAACTCGACGCAATGGGGTGATCCACATGGCCAACTCGGCTCTCGAAACCGTGACAACCGGACTCAAGTTCCCGGAGGGACCGGTCGCGATGCCGGACGGCAGTGTGATCCTGACCGAGATGTTCGGTCATCAACTCACGCGGGTTTCTCCCGACGGGACGAAATCCAAGGTTGCCGACGTCGTCGGACTGCCGAACGGTCTTGCGATCGGGCCGGACGGCTTCCTGTACATGTGCAACAACGGTGGCGCGTTCACGCCGATGCAACTGGGCGACCTGCTGTATCCCGGGGAGTTCGACCCGGCGAAGTACATCGGTGGGCGCATCCAGAAGGTCAACATCGACACCGGGGAAGTGACGGACCTCTACACGCACTGCGGTGACATCGCCCTGCGCGCCCCGAACGACATCGTCTTTGACGCGCACGGCGGGTTCTGGTTCACTGACCACGGCATCCGTCACCACCGCGTTGCCGACCGCACCGGCATCTATTACGCGAAGGCCGACGGATCGTTCATCGAGGAGGTCGTCTTCCCCGTGGATTCGCCGAACGGCATCGGACTCTCGCCCTCCGGCGACAGGGTGTACTGGGCCGAGACGCACACGGGACGTGTGTACCAGCGCGAGATCACCGCCCCGGGAAAGGTCGCTCCGATCTCTCCCGAGGTTCCCACGATGCTGTGCGGTCTTGCCGGGTACCAGTTGTTCGACTCGCTCGCCGTCGACGGTGACGGGAACATCTGCGTTGCCACGCTCATCAACGGTGGCATCACGGTCATCTCTCCGGCGGGGGAGGTCATCGACTTCATCGCAACGGACGACCGCATCACCACGAACATCTGCTTCGGCGGCGAGGACTTCCGAACGGCCTACATCACGGTCTCCTCGACCGGCCAGTTGTTGAAGATGAGGTGGCCATACAAGGGGCTGCGTCTCAACTGTCAGTAGGCTCGTCTGCGTGGCGCAGCGGTACTACATCGAGACTCTCGGCTGCCCCAAGAACCAGGTCGACTCGGAGAAGATCGCGGGAACCCTCCTGGCGCAGGGCCTCGTCGCCACCGATGACCCGTCAAAGGCCGATGTCGTGGTGGTCAACACCTGTGCGTTCATCGAGGAGGCACGCCAGGAGAGCATCGACACCCTGTTGACGCTCGATGACCAGCGCAAACGGTCATCGCGTCTCGTCGTCACCGGCTGCATGGCGGAACGGTACGGCGACGAGCTGGCCGAGGCGATGCCGGAGGCCGACCAAGTGGCGGGTTTCGGAGTGCCGATCCAACTGGGCCGCAAGCCGCTGAAGGTCAGTGCGGACGTGCCGTCGTTCGACCTGTTGAATCTTCCCCGTCCGAAGTCGGCGGCCCCGTGGGCGTACGTGAAGATCGCCGAGGGCTGCGACCGCAACTGCGGCTTCTGCGCCATCCCCAGTTTCCGCGGGCCGCAGCGCAGCCGTGACATCGACTCCATCCTTGCCGAGGTGGAACAGGTCGACGTGCGCGAGATCGTCCTCGTCGCACAGGACCTCGCCAGCTACGGCAAGGACCGACCGGGGGAGCTCGGCGCGGGGTCGATCGTGCCGCTCGTGCGCAGGGTTTCGTCGATGGTCGACTGGGTCCGCTTGCTGTACCTGTACCCGAGCGACCTCAGTGACGATCTCATCGAGGCGATTCTCGAGACGGGGGTCCCGTACTTCGACCTGTCGCTGCAGCACGTGAGCAAGCCGCACCTGCGCCGCATGCGCCGCTGGGGTGACGCCGGGCGTTTCATCGAGAGGATCGACCGGATCCGGACCATGTCGCCGGACGCCACGTTCCGGTCGAACTTCATCGTCGGCTACCCGGGCGAGACGGAAGAGGACCACGACGAACTCCTGCGGTTCGTCGAGCGTGCGCAGCTCGACTGGTGCGGCTTCTTCACGTTCAGCCCGGAAGAGGGAACGCATGCGATGACCCTGCCGGACCACGTCCCGACGGGGCTGATGGAGGACCGCATCGCCGAACTGCGCGAGATGCAGGACGAGATCACGTCGGCGAAGCGAGACAACCTCCTCGGCGAGACCGTCAGGGTGCTGGTGGACGAACCGGGACTTGCGCGGTCGTTCCGCGAGGCACCCGAGATCGACGGGATGGTCCAGGTGCCCGATGACCTCGCCGTGGGCGGGTTCCACGATGTCGTGATCGCACAGGTGTTCGGGCCGGACCTCATCGCCGAGGGCGCGAGTCTGGTGGAATAGGCCCATGCCGGTCGACGAATCCGCCATCGCCACGTGGGCGAACGTCGTCACCGTCACGAGGGTCCTTGCATCTCCGTTCCTGTTTGCGATTCTGCCGAGCGACAGCCGCGGATCCTGGGTCGCCTTCGTCGTGTGGATCATCCTGTGCTCGTCCGACGGAGTCGACGGCTACCTGGCCCGTCGTCACGGCACCACGAAGAGCGGTGCGTTCCTCGACCCGTTGGCCGACAAGATCCTGATCCTCGGCGCCATGTTCACGCTCGTCAGCCGTGGCATCTTCTGGTTGCTGCCCGTCAGCATCATCGCCGGCCGCGAGATCCTGATCAGCGTGTACCGCGTGGTGGTCGGTGCCCGGGGTGTCTCCGTTCCCGCCAGCAAACTGGCCAAGTGGAAGACGCTGTTCCAGCAGCTCGCCGTGGCGTTCGCCATTGCCCCGATGACCACCACCGACGCAACGTGGTTGTGGCTCTCGTTCCTGTGGGCCGCGGTCGTCCTGACGATCGTCACGGGCACGCAGTATGCGTACCACGCAGTGAAGGGGCGGTAGGTGGAGGACCGGGAACGCGCGGAACTGCAGCGACGCACCCTGCGCACGCTGACCACCGGTCAGGTCGTGGGGGCAGCGTCCACCTCGAGTGCCGTCACCGTCGGTGCGTACGTCATCCAGGAGATCCTCGGCCAGAAGACCCCGTGGGGCGGCATCGCCACCGCGACCGTCACGGTGGGAACCGCGTTCATGGCGCAGGTCCTGTCGCGCATCATGTCGCGCCGTGGCCGGAGACCCGGACTGCAGCTCGGCTACGCACTGGCGGCCGTGGGTGCGGTCATCTCCGGTGTCGGTGCTGAGCGCTCGTCACTCGTCGTGTTTCTCGTTGGCCTCTTCCTGTTCGGCAACGGCGGCGCATCAAATCTGTTGGCCCGGTACGCAGCGACCGACCTCGCACTGCCCGAGGACAGGTCGAAGTCCATGAGCCGCATCGTCTTTGCGTCCACGTTCGGGGCGGTGTTCGGGCCGTTGCTGATCGGCCCGGCAGAACACGCGGGCGAGAACTGGTTCGGATGGCACAAGTACACGGGGCCGTGGGTCTTCGCGTCCCTGGTTCTCGCGGTGGCTTTCGTCAACATCTCGATGAGGCTGCGCCCGGACCCGTTGG
>JBEDDY010000101.1:0-8061 GCA_041176025.1 Actinomycetota bacterium
GCATCGCGCGCGAGACCTGCCGTCTGCTGGCACCGATCGCGCGCAGGAGTGCGTTCTCCCTCTGGCGCTGTGCGGCACTGATGGAGAACACGTTGTAGATCACGAACGATCCCACGCCGAGAGCGATGTAGGAGAAAGTGGACAGGATGATGCCGAAGAACGACAACGCCTGGCCGATGTCGTCCTGGGTCTCCTTCGTGATCTCGGCACCGGTCAGTGTCTCCACCTTGTCGGCGGGTGCGAAGATCGCGTCGATGTCGGTTGCCAGTTGTTCGTCCGTGCGCGTGCCGTCGCCCACCACGAGGATGGCGTCGACGAAACCGGGCTTGCCGAGGAACTCCGCGGCGGTCGGCACGTCGAACAACGCGAACGTCGCGCCGCCGGGCGAACGGACGTCGCCGTAGCTGGCGATGCCGGACAGGACGAACTCGCGGCTGCCGGACTGGGCCACCACCTTCACGGTGTCACCGACGACGTACCCGCCGTTCTTCGCCGACGCCTCGTCGAGGGCCACCTGCTTCGGCCCGCTCGGGAACGCACCGTCGACGATGGTCCACAGGGCACCCTTGAACTCCACGCCGACTGACCCGAAGGTGGGCGGGCCGTTGCCCTCGGACCCGAGCGGCTTGCCGTCCTTCGCGATGATGCGTGCGAATGCCTGGATGTCGGCGGACACGTCCGCCACTCCCGGCACCCCCCTGACCTTCTCGACCATTGCGAGCGGGATGCGGGTGCGCTCCTGCAGGCCGAAGTCGCCCTCGACGACCTCCGTCGAGCGCACGTAGCCGTCGATGTTCTTGAAGACGTCCTGGAACAGGTTGTCGAAGGTTCGGTTCAGCGTGGCGGAGAACACCGACGTGCCGCTGAGGAACGCCGTTCCCAGGATGACGGCGATCGACGTGATGAACAGTCTCGCCTTGCGGCCGAGGATCCCCTTCAGGATGACGCGACGGAACACGGGTCAGTTCCCGAGGTTCTTCATCCGGTCGAGCACGCGCTCCGGTGTTGGCTCGCGCATCTCGTCCACGATCTTGCCGTCCGCCAGGAAGATGATGCGGTCGGCGTAGCTGGCTGCCACCGGGTCGTGTGTGACCATCACGATGGTCTGGCCGAGGTCTTTCACCGCGTGCTTCATGAACCGCAGGATCTCGGTGCCGGTGGTGGAGTCGAGGTTGCCCGTCGGCTCGTCGGCAAAGATGATCTTCGGCTGAGATGCGAGTGCACGGGCAACCGCGACGCGCTGCTGCTGGCCGCCCGACAGTTCGCTCGGCCTGTGCGTGAGCCTGTCAGCCAGGTGCACCGTCTCGATGACCTTGTGGATCCACTCCGCGTCGCCTTCCTCCCCGCCGAGCAGCAACGGAAGCAGGATGTTCTCCTCTGCAGTAAGAGTGGGGACCAGGTTGAACGACTGGAAGATGAAGCCGATCTTCTCGCGGCGCAGGGTGGTGAGTTCCTTGTCGCCCAGGCCCGAGAGGTCGACGTTGTCGATGATTGCCGACCCCTTGGTGAGCTCGTCGAGACCCGCGATGCAGTGCATGAGCGTGGACTTGCCCGACCCGCTCGGCCCCATGATCGCGGTGAACTCACCGGTGTGGAACGTGACGGAGACGTCGTCCAGGGCGCGCACCTCGCTGTCGCCTGCGCCGTAGATCTTCGAGGCGTTGCGCGCTTCCGCCGCAACCGTGAGCATGGGGGATGTCATGCCCCCAGTCTGCCGTTCCCGTCAGGCTTTCGGCTGCGGAAGGACGCGCAAGTACGGCTTCACGGTCTTCCAGCCCTGCGGGAACAGGGCCTTCGCCTCCTCGTCGGAAACGGCAGCACCGATGATGACGTCCTGGCCGTCGGTCCAGTTCGCGGGCGTCGCCACCTTGAACTTCGCGGTGAGCTGCAGCGAGTCGATGACGCGCAGGATCTCCTCGAAGTTGCGTCCGGTCGACGCGGGGTAGGTGATCGACAGCTTGATCTTCTTGTCCGGTCCGATGACGTAGACGGAGCGCACGGTCATGGTGTCGCTCGCGTTCGGGTGGATCATGTCGTACAGGCCGGAGACCTTTCTGTCGGAGTCGCCGATCATCGGGAAGTTCACCGGGGTGCCCTGGGTCTCTGCGATGTCTGCCTCCCACTTCACGTGCGAGTCGACGGGGTCGACCGACAGTCCGATGACCTTCACGTTGCGCTTGTCGAACTCGGGCTTGATGCGTGCGACGTACCCGAGCTCGGTGGTGCACACCGGGGTGAAGTCCTTCGGGTGGCTGAAGAGCACGCCCCACGAGTTGCCCAGCCACTCGTGGAAATTGATCGTGCCCTGGGTGGTGTCTGCTGTGAAATCGGGGGCTTCATCGCCCAGACGAACGCTCATGGTTCTCTCCTTGGTCGGGGGTCGTGGAAGGCAGGATAGGGGGACTTTCCCTAATTCCGACAAGATTGGTCGGGATTTATGTCCGCCAGGAGAAACAGGGTCAATCAAGTGATGTGGCACCGTTCCCCGTGGTGCGCTGGATCAATACCGCGACGGATTCCACCAGCTCGTTCACGGTGAGCTCCGGGGGCAATTTGCGCGCCAGCGGGCCGTCGATCAGCAGGGTCGCCAGGCCGTGCGCCTGCGACCACAGCAGGATCGGCAGAGCAAGCGCCTCAGGTCCGCCTGACGCCGTGGGGTCCACACGCGCCGCGAAATCGAGGAGAACCAGGAACGCCTCGTCGGCCGCCAACCGCGTGGGTTCGTGTGTCGCCACGCCGCAGATGTCGGAACGGAACATCACCTTGAAATGCCCCGTGTGCTCCATGGCGAACCGCACGTAGGTGCGGAGACAGTCGGCAAGCGGGTTCGCCGACGATTCGAGTGTCGCCCGGAACTCCTTCGCGAATGCGCGGTACCCCTCCTCGGAGATGGCCGCAAAGATGCCGGCCCTGTCGGCGAAGTGGTGGTACGGGGCCTGGTGGCTGATGTCGGCGCGGCGTGCCACCTCGCGCATCGAAAGGGCGTCGGGGCCGTCGGTCGCGATGATCGCCACGGCCGCATCGAGCACCGCGCGCTTGACGTCGGGGTGGTCGGGGGACTTCGGCGGCGCCATGGCCCTTACCGTACAACTTGACATTGTCTAGGAATGGTACTAGACAATGTCAAGTATGAATACCTCAATGGAACGTGCCTACGCACGGCGCTGGTGGGTGCTGGTCGTGCTCAGCATCAGCCTTTTCCTCGTTGTCGTCGACAACCTGATCGTCAATGTGGCCCTGCCCACCCTGCAGCGCGAACTGAACGCGTCCACCACCGGACTGCAATGGATCGTCGACAGCTACAGCCTGGTGTTCGCCGGACTGTTGCTCGCCGGCGGCGGACTGGGTGACCGTTTCGGCCGCAAGGGTGCGCTGCAGGTCGGCCTCGTGCTCTTCGCCCTGTGCAGCACCATCGGTGCGTTCTCGGACACCACGGGCGAGCTCATCTTCTGGCGCGGGGCCATGGGCATCGGTGCGGCACTCGTGTTCCCCGCGACGCTTGCGATCATCACCAACCTGTTCGTCGACCCCGTCGAGCGGGCGAAGGCAATCGGCATCTGGTCTGCCGTGTCGGGCATGGCGGTGGCCTTCGGTCCCATCGCGGGCGGTTTCCTGCTGGAGCACTTCTGGTGGGGATCGGTGTTCCTCGTCAACCTGCCGATCGTCGCGGTGGCACTCGCCGCCGGTGCCTACCTCATTCCCACGTCGAAGGACCCCGGTGCGCACCGCCTTGACCTCGTCGGCGTTCTCCTCTCCGTCGTCGCGGTCGCGGCTCTCGTCTTCACCGTGATCGAGTCACCGCACTGGGGCTGGGGATCGGCGGCCTCGAACGGCGGTTTCCTGCTTGCGGTCGTCGCGCTGTTCGTGTTCGTGCGCTGGGAGCTGTCCCGCGACGAGCCGTTGCTGGATGTCAGTTACTTCCGCAACGCACGGTTCAGCGCCGCCACCGGGAGCATCGGCATCGCGTTCTTCTGCCTGTTCGGGTTCACGTTCCTCGTCACGCAGTACTTCCAGTTCGTGCGGGGCTACGACACGCTCAGCGCGGGTCTGCACACGCTGCCCTTCGCCGTCGGTGCCGGTGTCACCGCACCGTTCGCGGCCCGCGCGGCACTGAGGTTCGGCACGAAGCGTGTGGTCACGCTCGGCTTGCTCAACATGTCGATCGGGTTCGCCATCATCAGCCAGGTTGATGCCGACGCCGCCTACTGGGGCCCGGTCATCATCTCGATGGTGATCATGGCGAACGGTCTGTCGCTGGTGACGTCGCCGGCCACGGATGCCGTGATGGGGTCACTGCCCATCGACAAGGCGGGAGTGGGTTCGGCCGTGAACGACATCAGCCGCGAGGTCGGCGGGACGCTCGGGGTGGCCGTCGTCGGTTCCGTGTTCGTGTCCCTGTGGACCCCCGCCATCACGTCGCGTTTCGAGAAGATCCCCGGTCTCGTGACGTCGCTGCCCGCGGGGGTGTTCGACATGGCCCGTGAATCGGTGGGGGCGGCGTACGCAGTCGTCGGTCAGTCACCCGAACCTGCCCGACCCGTCGTGCAGAAGGCAGTCAGCGACGCGTTCATGAGCGGCTTCGGGAGTGCCACGTTGGTGGCTTCCGGCATGGCGCTGTTCGGTGCGGTGTGCGCGTGGTTGTTCCTCCCCGCACGACCCAAGAACACCGATATTTAGCCAATTCTTGACCGTCGTCCGGGGTGGCAATCACGGCCCCACAATTACGATGAAGGCGTGAATTCACGTGCCGTCGAGACAATGCGAATGGACGGGGCCCCTGTCCGTGACGCGATCCTCGATGCCCTGAAGGCGCGCCTGTCGGCTGCGGGAAATCCTCCCGTGTGTCTCGCCACCGTGCTGGTGGGGGACGACGCACCGAGCCGGAAGTACGTGGCCAGCAAGCACCGCACGGCAGAGTCCGTCGGCATCCGTTCGGTCGGCATCGAATTGCCCGCGGGCGCCGGCCAGGCAGAAGTCGAGAGCGCCGTCGCGGGACTCGCCGCAGATGCATCCGTGCACGGGATCCTCGTCCAGATGCCGTTGCCCGGCCATCTCGACCCCGAACGCGTTATCGCACTGATCCCCGTGGAGAAGGACGTCGACGGGCTCACCGAGGCCTCGCTCGGTCGGTTGGTCCGTTCCGTTCCCGGCCATGTCGGGTGCACGCCACTCGGCGTCCTCCGCCTCCTGCAGCACCACGGCATCCGCACCGCCGGGGCGCACGCCGTCGTCATCGGCCGCTCGACGCTCGTCGGGTTGCCCCTGTCGATCCTGCTGGCACAGAAGGGAATCGACGCAACCGTGACGCTCGCGCACTCCCGCACGGAAGACCTCGTGGCGGTGTGCCGTGATGCCGACATCATCGTGTCGGCCACGGGAATCGCCCGCAGCATCGGTGCCGCCCACGTGAAGCCCGGCGCAACGGTGATCGACGTGGGCATCTCGCGCACGGTGGACGGCATCGTCGGTGATGTCGACTTCGACGGCATCCAGGGGATCGCCGGCGCGGTCACGCCGATGCCCGGCGGAACGGGGCTGCTGACCGTTGCGTGCCTGATGGAGAACACCGTCGCCGCCGCGGTGATGCAGGGCGTCAACGTCTGATGCGCCGCTTCCCGGTTCTGGTGGCGCTCCTTGCACTCGTCGCACCGCTGTGCGCGGTCGGTGCCGCGGATGCGTCCTCGGGTGGGTCGGCACGAGTGTCGGTGCCCGTGTCCGAGACCGGCCGTTACATCGTGCAGCTCCGCGGAAGCGCGGACCCCGCATCGTTCATGTCGGTGATGGGCATCGACGATGCAGGTGCCGTGCTCTACCGCAACGTCTTCAGCGGGTTCAGCGCGGTGCTCGGCACGGACCAGGTGCGCGCGCTGCTCGATGACCCGCAGGTTGCGTCCGTGGAGGCGGACCAGATCGTCACGTTGCAGGCGGACCAGACGAACGGACCTGTGTCCACGAACATCCCGAACAGCGGTGTGCTGCCCTGGGGTCTCGACCAGATCGACCAACGCGGCGGGGCCGCCGACGGCCATTACGTCTACACGGCCGACGGCACGGGTGTGCGCGTCTACGTGCTGGACACAGGTGTGAACGCGGCACACGCAGACTTCGGTGCACGGGTCGTGGACGGTTGGTCGTACAGGACGAGTTCCACGTACATCTCGAACATCGTGAGCTTCATGAACACCGCCTCCGCACCGTACGGGGGGAGCTGCAAGAACGTGCCCGGTTACTCGGCGAACATCCACCCGACGGATGTCGACACGTTCGACCAGACGGTCACCGCGGGGGACAAGGGCAAGACCGACAACGAGGGCCACGGGACGCACGTCGCCGGAATCGTCGGGGGTTCGTTGACCGGTGTCGCGAAGAACGTCACCATCGTCCCCGTCCGGATCCTGAACTCCTGCGGCATCTCGACGACCACGGTGACGAATGCCGGACTCGACTGGATCCTCTCCGACCACACGCCGTCACAGAAGGCGATCGTGAACATGAGCATCGGCTTCACGGGACGACCCGCGTCGTTCGAGACCAAGATCTCGTCACTGCTCGCCGAGGGGATCCCCGTCGTCGCCGCGGCGGGCAACGACCCTGCCGCCGACCCGTGCACCACCGCGCCGGCGGGCACCCCGGGCACCATCTCTGTCGGGGCTGTGTGGCACTCCCTGACCGAGACCTACTACAGCGCGCACGGCCAGTGCGTGGACATCTTCGCCCCGGGCGGGACCCCGTTGGTGAACGGTTCGCCTGCCGGCGTCAACTCGACGTGGCACTACCTGTCGACCGATTCCTCCAACACCAGCACGTACAAGAACGAGTCGGGAACGTCGATGGCAGCCCCGCACGTCGCGGGTGCCGTGGCGCAGTACATGCAGGGTCTCACGCTTCCCGCTGACGTGACCACGGTTCCCGGTCTCGCGTGGGCGTGGCTCAAGCAGAACGCGACGTGCGACGTTGTCACCTATTACGACCCCTCGCGCACGCAGCAGTCCCCGAACAGGTTCCTGAACACCGGCAGTTCCGCGGTCGCACCCTGTGCACCGCGCAACGTGACCGTCTCGCAGGCGGCCGGCCAGAGCGTCGTTGCATGGGACGAGGTCGCCACGGGCAACGGCTCCGCAGTCACCGGTTACCAGGTGACCACCACGCCCTCCACGGCGGGGTGCACCACGAATGCGTCGACCTTCACGTGCACACTGACGGGCCTGGCCGACGGCACCACGTACACGGTGTCGGTGAAGGCGATCAACGGCGTGGGGGCAGGCACTGCGGGGACGAAGTCCCTCATCGCGGGTGTCTCGGGGACCACCACCACCGTCGCCCCGACAACCACCGAAGCACCCACCACAACCACGACGACGACGACGGTCGTCCCGGACCCGGTGACACCGACAACCGCGAACGCCACCACCTCGTCCACCAACAAACTGACCATCTCGTGGCCGGCCGTCAATGTGTCGGGCACGGTCGAGTACACGGTGACGATCTCGCCCGGTGGCGTGTCGTGCACCACACGCGCAACGTCGTGCACGTTCGCCGGCGTGAAGAGCGGCACGAACTACTCGTTCACGATCACGGCCCGCAACGTGGTCGGGTCGGTGGCAGGTTCGTCCTACAAGTTCTCCGCGACAGCCGGGTTCACCGTGAAGCTGCAGTCGGTGAAGGTGAGGAGCCGCACGTTGCTGTCGCGCATCGTCACGTCGCCGTCGAAGGGGAAGCGCACCTACAAGGTGACCTCCGGCAGGTGCACGATCAGCACCGGCAGGCTCGTGGCGCCGACCAAGGCGGGCACGTGCAGGTTCCGTGTGTCCATTGCGAAATCGGGGTCGTATCCCGCCATGTCCACCACGGTGAAACTGGTCATTGTCGGTTGATGCTGGCCGGTCATCTGATACCCTGTGGGGTATGCAGAAATCCCCCCACACATTGGTTGTTTCGCTCCTGGCCGTGACTCTCGGTCTGTCGGTAGCGTCATGCTCGTCGTCTTCGTCGGCGTCGTCGTCTGACACCACGGTTGTGGCCGGTGCGGTGACGGAAGCACCGGCAACCGTCATCGATGTC
>JBEDDY010000102.1:0-7074 GCA_041176025.1 Actinomycetota bacterium
AGTGCCGACTACGACGAACAGTTCGCATCGGAGATCTCCCGTGGTCTCTCCCCTGTCGAGGCCTACTGGGAACTCGTCATTGCCGACATCCACGGGGCACTCGACGCATTCGCAGGTGTCCACGCGCAGTCCGGCGGGGTGGACGGCTACGTGAGCGTGGAGGTTGACCCGTCACTGGCCCACGACGGACCTGGAACTCTCGCAGCAGCCCGTGCGCTGGACGACCGCATCAACCGTGACAACGTCATGATAAAGATTCCCGCCACGCGCGAGGGGATCCCCGCCATCCGCCAGATGATCGCGGACGGCCGGAACGTGAACGTGACTTTGATCTTCAGCCTCGACCGCTACCGCGACGTGATGGAGGCCTACATTCTCGGACTCGAGGAGCGGGCACAGAAGGGTCTCCCCGTGTCCGGAGTCTCGAGTGTCGCGAGTTTCTTCATCAGCCGCGTCGACACCGAGATCGACAGGCGCCTCGACGCGGTCGGGACACCAACTGCCCTGGCGTTGCGCGGCACTGCGGCAGTCAACCAGGCAAAGCTTGCCTATGACGCCTTCGCGGGCGTGTTCTCCGGCGCACGCTGGCAGGCGCTAGCCGGTCTGGGAGCGCGGGTGCAGAGGCCACTGTGGGCTTCCACTTCGACGAAGAATCCCGCCTACCCTGACACTCTCTACGTTGATGCGCTGATCGGACCCGACACGGTGAACACCCTTCCCGATGCAACAGTGGCGGCCTTTGCAGACCACGGAACCGTCAGTCGCACCATTGATGTCGACGTGGAGAGGGCACGTGCACAATGGTCAGAGCTGCATGATCACGGCGTTGACGTCGAGAACGTGGCCGCGCTGCTCGAGCGTGAGGGAGTTGCGTCCTTCATCAAGAGCTTCGAGGACCTCATCTCCGCTCTGCACGACAAGGCGTCGTCGCTCGGGTCCTGATGGTCGACGGAACCGAGCCGGGCGGCACACTCGCGCGCATCGAGGCATCGCTTGCAGCGTCGGACAGGTCCGGAGCCGACAGACGGCAGCTCGCCCGTCTTCTGGAGGCAGTGGATGAACTGGTGCGCGGAAGGGCGTCGAGCCTTGACGTCAAGATCGCAAGTGCCGCACTCCAGGAGATGGAGGACGCGTTCGAGATGTTCGCGCCGTACAGAAACGACCGGAAGGTGACCATCTTCGGTTCCGCACGGATTGCTGCCGGCAGCACCATCTACGAACTCACCGTCGAGGTGGCACGGCGTCTCGCAGCCGAGGGGTTCATGGTCGTCACGGGAGCCGGGCCGGGCCTGATGGAGGCAGGAATGGTGGGGGCCGGCAAGGACAAGTCCATCGGGGTGTCCATCCGCCTGCCCTTCGAGGCTTCCGCAAACGACCTCATCATCGACGACGAAAAGCATGTGACGATGCGTTACTTCTTCACGCGCAAGCTGATGCTAATGAAGGAGTCACACGGGTTCCTGTGCCTGCCCGGGGGCTTCGGCACTCTCGACGAGACTTTCGAGCTTCTGACCCTCGTCCAGACAGGTCGTTCCGTGCCGGCACCGATCGTCTTTCTCGACCCGCCTGACCGACCGTTCTGGAAGCCGATCATGGCGGGTCTAATGCCCACCCTGCTGGCCCATGAGGTCATCTCGCCGGAGGACACGGGTCTGTACAGGATCACCAGCAATGTGGACGAGGCGGTTCGACTTGTGACGGGCTTCTACGCCAACTTCCACTCCATCCGCCATGTCGACGACATGTTGGTCATCCGAATGGAGAGACCCGTGCCCGATGACGACCTCGCTTCGCTCCGGAACGGATTCGTGCATCTTCACGGGAACAAGCGGTTCGAAAAAACCGGACCCACCCCGGCGGAGGTTCGGGACGGCGACGCACTGGACAAACATCGCCTGGTCGTGTCGTACACGGGCAAGGGTTATGCCCCCCTGCTGCCACTCATCGAAGCTCTCAATCGCTGGTAGCGACCATCCCCGACAGCAAGTGGACAGCCTTGTCGATGGCCCGACGGGCCTGCGCGATGGTTTTCTCCCCGGCGGGACGCTGGCCGGATCCCGACGCGATCGCCTCCCTCAACAGTTCGATGCTCCGGTCACCGAGTGTCTCGCTGATCGACTCCAGCTGGCCGATGATGTCGTCGAAGTGTTCACCGCTCATTCACCAAAGGTACATCGGGGATGTCAGTCGGCACCGCTGCATCATCTAGCGTTGTGACGTGCCGCACGAAGACCTAGCCCACGAGTGGATCAGTTTCGAGGATCCCAACGAACAGAGAACCTGGACGATCGATGCGACGTTCTTCAACTCGAACTTCAAGTGCATCTTCGGCGAGGGATGCCAGGGCATCCATGACGACCCAACCCCCGAGCTGAGCCAGGGGTGCTGCTCGTTCGGTGCGCACTTCCTCGACAAAAAGGACAGGAAGTCGGTCGAGAAGGCAGTCAAGCGCCTGGAACCCCGTCACTGGAAGAACCACAAGGCTGCAGAGAAGAAGGGTTGGACGGAGATCGACTCCGACGGGGAGGAAAAGACCCGGGTCGTCAACGGAGCGTGCATCTTCCACAATCCACCCGGATTCGAGGGTGGCACGGGGTGTGCTTTCCACATCGCGGCCGTGGAAGCCGGGGAACGCCACATGGACTGGAAGCCGGACGTCTGCTGGCAGGTTCCCGTGCGCCTCGAGGAACACATCGAGGATGACGGTCACGTCGTGTCCACCCTACGGGAATGGAAGCGGCGTGACTGGGGTTCCGGAGGCGATGATTTCGCGTGGTGGTGCACAGAGTCACCTGACGCCTTCGTCGGCGAGAACGCCGCGTACGTCTATTTCAGGGACGAACTCACCGAGATCATGGGAACAGAGGCCTACGACATCATGGTGAAGTACCTGGAACGTCCGAGAGCGGTGGCACTTCCCCACCCCGCCCTGAAGCGCAGGAGCTGAGCCGAACTAGGAGTTCTGCTTCTTGTACGCGCGACGCCTGTCCTCAAGACCGAGCATGCGCTTGCGGATGCGGATCTTGGTGGGGGTGACCTCCACCAACTCGTCATCGCCGATCCATTCGATCGCAGTCTCCAGCGTGTGGATGATCGGGGCGGCAAGCTTCACACCGTCATCGTGGCTGTGCGTGCGGATGTTGTTCTTTTCCTTCGGACGGACGGCGTTGACCACCATCTCCTCGCCCCGGGCACCCTCACCGATGACCATGCCCTCGTAGACATCCTCGCCCGGCGACAGGAACAGCGTCCCGCGCATCTGCAGGTTGTCCAGTGCGTATGCAGTCGTCGAACCCATGCGGTCCGCAATCATCGCTCCGCCGAGACGGTGCGGCAGTTCGCCTGCCCACGGTGTCCAGCCGGCATGGCTCTGGTTGAGAAGGGCCGTACCGCGCGTGGCGGTCATCAACATGCTGCGGAAACCGATCAGTCCGCGCGACGGTGCCTCGAACGAGACGATGGTGCGACCGGGATCACCCGGCCGCAGGTCGAGAATGCGACCCTTCCTCGGTGCCAGGGCCTGCGTCACCGTTCCGACGTGTTCGTCAGGCACGTCGCAGGTTCCCGACTCGAGTGGCTCGTGCTTCTTGCCGTTGATCTCCCGGGTGATGACCTCCGGCCGGCTGACCTGGAGCTCGAAGCCCTCGCGCCGCATGTTCTCGATGAGAACAGCGAGCTGCAGTTCTCCGCGTCCGGCCACACTCATCACATCGGCCGAGTCAGTGTCGCCGATCTTGATCGACACGTTGCCGAGGATCTCCTTGTTGAGACGTTCCCGGATGTGACGACTCGTCACGAACTTGCCCTCGCGACCGGCGTACGGTGAGTTGTTCACGCCGAAGCTCATGCGAATGACGGGCTCGTCCACTTCCAGGCGTGCCAGTGGTGTCGTCACCTCGGGCGACGAGATCGTGTCCCCCACCTCCACCTCGGGAATCCCGGCGAGGACGAACAGGTCGCCGGCGCGGATTTCCTCCACCTCGGTGCGGCCGACGCCGTCGAACACGCTCAACTGGGCGATGCGCCGCTTGAGCGGGTTGCCATCGGTGTCCTTGCCCCAGAGTGCGACATTGTCACCCTTGCGCATGACTCCGCTGTGCACGCGACCGATGGCGAGTCGACCGAGGTAGTCGGACGCATCGAGGTTCGTCACGAGAGCCGTCATCGGGGCGGTCTCGTCCATGGCGGGAGCGGGCACCGTCTCCAGGATCGTGTCGAGAAGTGTCGAGAGATCGGCGTCAGGTGCGGGCATGCCCACACCCTTCATGGCACGCCCCTCGCGGGCGACGGCAGAGATGACGGGGAATGACAGTTGGTCGTCGCTCATGGCGAGATCGAGGAACAGCTGCTCGACTTCCTCGAGGACCTCGGCGGGGCGCGCGTCCTGTCTGTCCACCTTGTTGATCACCAGCACCGTGGGCAGACCACGCCCGAGAGCCTTCGAGAGCACGTACCGGGTCTGCGGCAGCGGTCCCTCGGCGGCGTCCACGAGGAGAACGATGCCGTCCACCAGCGCGAGCGCGCGCTCGACCTCTCCGCCGAAGTCGGCGTGACCCGGGGTGTCGACGATGTTGACGAGGACGTCCTTGTAACGGACGCGCGCGGCCTTGGCCAGGATCGTGATTCCTCGCTCGCGCTCCTGGTCGTCAGAGTCCATGACCCTGTCGACGACCTGCTGGTGCGAGGCAAATGTGCCGGTGGAACGCAGCAGTGCGTCCACCAGCGTGGTCTTGCCGTGGTCGACGTGCGCGACCAGGGCTACGTTGCGTAGGGGGTTCTTCATGTCAGGTGCCGACTGGATTCAGTCGTCGTCGTCTTCGGACTCTTCGTCCTCGTCGTCGAATCGAACGCCGTAGCGCTCAGCGATTTCTGCATACTCGTCATCTTCGGACTTGGACGACCGCGACGAGTCGCTGAACCCGAGGTCGGACGCCGAGGGACCGGCCTGCTTCAGTTTTCGCGCTTCTTCAAAGCGGCGGTGGCGACCCTTTTTCACGCTCGGGCTCCAAGTCTTGAGGCCTGGGGGGCCTTTCGGTACAACTTGAATACTTTACCGTTCGCATGCCTGCGAAACGGGGAATTGCCCTAATTTGTGGGCTCGACGGGCACCATTGCGAGCCCCATCTCGCTTCCCTCGCTGCGGAATGTCAGCGCCATGCGGCCCTTGATCAGCAGTTCGACATCCCGGCCGAGGATGTCGGCGCGCCAGCCTTCGGCCAGCCTGGCACCGGGGGCACCGGCGAGAAGATCGACGATGTCCTTTCGGGTGCCGAGCAGAGTGGGGTCAAGGTCACTCTGACGGGCAAGCTCGGCGACCCACACACCGACGAGGGTAACGGCCGGACGCATGGACTTCTCCAGGTCCTCGCCCTCCGGCGCGGGAAAGGCGAGATCGCCCGTCTCGGCCTTCGCAAGTCCGGCACGCACCGAGTTCAACAACGCATCGGCAAGGTTCCCGTGGGTGAGACGACCGTCGATGCCCCTGCACGAGGACAACTCCTCGGCGTTTCTCGGGCAGCGTTGCGCGACGCTCAACAGCGCAATGTCGGACATGACGTGCCGAGGCGGGATGTCCAGGCTCATTGCCCTCTCCTCGCGCCAACGTGCCACCGACTGTGCGACCCAACGCGACTTCCCCTTTACCGTGCGGATGTCCTTCACGCGCAACCACGCCTCGTCGGGATCCGTCGGACCCACGGGACGGGTGCGCAACTCCTCGCACGCCTCGACGGACCATTGCGTGCGCCCGCGGCGCTCGAGGTCCTCGTTGATGAGACGCATCAGTTCCGGGAGGTGCACCACATCGGAGGCTGCATAGTTCCGTTGGTCGTTGGTCAGGGGCCGGCGCAACCAGTCGGTGAGCCTGTCCCCCTTGGGAACGGTCACCCTCAGCAGTGACGCTGCGAGATTCACGAGCGACGGACTGGAGTACCCGACGAAACCAGCCGCCAACTGGGTGTCGAAGATGCGGGAAGGTATGAATCCCATCGATTGGGTCATCACATCGAGGTCCTGCTGGGCTGCATGGAAGACGGCGAGTGAGTCGCTCTCGAACAACGGCCGCAACAATGACGTGTCCACCACGACCGGGTCGATCAGGGCAATTCTCTCCCCCACGCCGATCTGGATCAGGGCAAGGCGCGGGAAGTAGGTCTTCTCCCTGTGGAACTCCGTGTCGATGAAGTACTCCCGGTGACCCATCGCGTACCCCACGAATTCCCGGAGCAAGCCATCCGAGTCGACCCACTCGTGCGGTGTGGCCCGGGACGAACCGTGGGAGCTGTCGCCGTTGTGCCTGCGCACCCTATTGGTCCTCGGTGGGTGGCTCGAGGTCGGCCGGCGAGTTGATGTTCCGCACAGCAACAGCCGGGACCGGAACCTCCATCACGTCGAGGAGAACCGCGGCTCGGTGGACAGCGCGCTCGTTGCGCTTGAACACGCCCTGAAGCGGCTTCAGACACTCGTCCCGGGACCATGCCGCACACAGCCAGTTCAGACGATCGGTCCGTCCGACGGTTGCCTGCGCGTCCGACAGTCCGTTGACGAGGCTGCGGATGACGGCAGCGGTGATGAAGGGCATGTCACAGGACAGCACGACGACGGTGTCGTGCTCGGCTGACTTCAGGGCCGTGATGACACCACCGAGCGGACCTTCGCCCGGGAAGGCGTCCTTCTTCCACGAGCCTGACAACTTCTTGGCCCGTGCCTGCGTGCCGCCGATCATCAGGATCTCCGCGGCGCCTGCCTCGGTGGCGGCGGCAGCGACCCTGTTCGCCATGGCAACTCCGTCGACCTCGAAGGTTGCCTTGTCGGCACCCATGCGCGAGGAATCGCCACCGATGAGCACGGCTACGGAGAAGGGCGCTCCAGACATGGTGTCAAGGCTACGGGCATCACGAGGTCTAAATTGCCCCCATGAGCCAGTTATCAGCAGCCCTCGACGTGGACACAGCAAAGAACATCGCCTCGGGCGTGTCGGTGGGAACGGTGGTCATCGCCCTGGTCGCCCTGAGACTGGTGAAGAACATGGTCGTCAGGCTCGTGACCGTCGTCGCTCTGCTGGCAATCGGGTTG
>JBEDDY010000103.1:0-4230 GCA_041176025.1 Actinomycetota bacterium
GTCCTTCGTGGGACCGTCGACGTCCGCGTCGATCCCCAATCTCGTCGACAACGAGGAGGACCTGCGCATCGCGAACGCCATCACCGGGAGCACGTGGGGTGTCATGCTCGCACTCGGCGCAGCGCTCGGCGGTGTGTTCGCCGCCGCCTTCGGCCGCGACGCGGCATTCATTGCGGACGCCGTCAGTTTCGTCCTGGCGGGAGTGCTCTTCCTCATGATCAACCGCGCGACGCAGACCCACGACACGTCCGCCGGGTCACGCGCGAAGGTGCGGCCGGTCGCGGACATGAGAGAGGCAATCCACGTCGCCCGCCGGGACCCCGTGATCCTCGCGCTGATGTCCTCGAAGATGACCTACGCGATCGGGGCGGGGATCGTCAGTCAGTTGGCGGTGCTCGCCTCCACCGCGTTCAATTCGGGTGACACCGGCCGTGGGATGCTGATTGCCGCCCGCGGCATCGGTGCGGGGATAGGACCCATCGTGGCAAGCAAGTTCATCGGCAAGGACCTGTCCCGCCTGCTTCTCATCTGCGGCTTCGCGAGCCTCGGTTTCAGCGTCTGCTACTTCGGCGCGGCCGTCAGCCCTGGGCTCGCGGTGGCGTTCGTCTTCGTGGCGATCGCGCACTTCGGGGGCGGCGCTCAATGGGTGATGTCGTCGGTGGGCCTGCAGATGCGCGCACCCGACCACGTGCGCGGGCGCGTCCTCTCCGGCGACTTCGCGATGGTGTCACTCGTCATCGCGTCCACGAGCATTGTCGCGGGAATCGCGAGCGAGAACATCGGCGTGCGCCCGGCAATGATGGTGTTTGCCGGTGTCGCGGCAGTGGCGAGCAGCGGCTACCTCGCCGCAACCAAGAAACTCAGAGTGCGTCTGCGCAGCGAACTGCCGCGTTGACGTACGACTCGCGGCGCGGGTCCCCGTCGTAGGTCGTCAGCATGGTGTTCATCACGTAACTGACGGCAAGCCCCTTGGATGGCACCGCGCACGCCACCGAACCGCCGGCGCCGTCGTGGCCGTAGCCATCGGGGCCTCCGTAGTTGTTCCTGGTGCTGTTCAGCATGTAACCCTTCGCGAAGACCGTGGGATGACCGAGTATCGCGTCGACCTCACCGTCGGGTGTTTCCGACGTCGTGGCGAGGCGGCGGATGTCCTCGCTGATCAGTCGCACCCCGTTCACCTCGCCGAACGTCGCGGCGTAAATGGTCGCGAGTGCACGTGCATTGGTGATGGCGTTGGCACCGGGGATCTGGGCTGCATGCACCTCGGGCTTGTTGAACGCACCCGGCCCGAACGCTCCGTTCAGCGAGAGAGCCTTGTCGCCGAGCGAACCGGGTCCGCCGTGGTCCATCATGAACTTGGCGATCTCGGGCGGGAACGTGGGGATCGGGTGGGCCATGAGGTGCGCGACGCGTGGTTCGTGCTCTGCCGGGAGACCGATCCACAGTTCGACACCGAGCGGGGCGACGATGTTCTCCTGCACGAAGTCGCCGATGGACTGACCGGTCACCCGGCGCACGAGTTCCCCGCCGAGCCACCCGTAGGTCAATGCGTGGTACCCGTGGGTCGAATCAGGCTCGAACAACGGCTTCGTGTCCGCCAGGCGCGATGTGACGGTTCCCCAGTCGAGCGCCTCCTGCAGGGTGATCGGTCCGTCGACCGTGTAGAGACCACCGCGGTGGGACATCAACTGCGCGACCGTGATGTCCTGCTTGCCGTGCGCTGCGAACTCGGGCCAGTAGCCGGCGACGGTCGCGTCGTAGTCGATGAGACCGCGCTCCACGCACATCGCCACGGCCAGTGCCGTGATGCCCTTCGTGGTGCTGAACACGACCTGGAGCGTCTCCGGCCCGTACGGGACGTCACCATTCTTGTCCCGGTGGCCGCCCATCAGGTCGACAACCAGCCTGCCCCTGTGCATCACGGCCACACCGGCACCGCGGTCGAGACCCGACGAGAGGTTGCCCACGAATGCCTCGCGGACGGGCTCCCAACCGGGGGCGACGAAATCTACGGTGAGCATGACGGTCAGCCGTCGATGATGGCGCGGAGCTTCTCGATCTCGCGGACGGGGTCCGGTCCGACCGGGTTCACCGACAGAACCGTGACACCGGCTTCCTTGTAGGCAGCGACGCGCTCCTTGATGAAACCGGGCGTACCGACGAGGTTCGCGTTCAGGATCCACTCGGCCGGGATGTTCGCTGCGGCCTCGTCCTTCTTGCCGTCGAGGTACAGGTCCTGCACGGCAACTGCTTCCTTCTCGAAGCCGTAGTCACGGCACACGTCGTTGTAGAAGTTCTTGCCGCGCGCTCCCATGCCGCCGACGTACAGCGCCATGTTCGGGCGCGCGAAGTCGAGGATCTTGGTCTGTGCGTCACCCGTGAGCTTCTCGTCGATCGCGAGCATGCCGCCCGCGGAGATGTCGAGCTGCTTGCGGTTCTTGTCGCGCTTCGCGAGGCCCGCCTTCAGCTGGTCGCCCCAGACGTTGTGGTACTTCTCGGGGTAGAACATGATCGGCAGCCAACCGTCGGCCATCTCGGCCGTCGCCTCGACGCTCTTGTCCTTCAGCGACGCCCACCAGACCGGGATGTCCTTGCGCACCGGATGGTTGATCAGCTTCAGCGGCTTGCCGAGACCGGTTCCCTGTCCTGCGGGCAGCGGCACCTGGACCGTCTTGCCGTCGTAGTTGAGAGCCTCCTCGCGCGCCCACACCTTGCGGCAGACCTCGATGTACTCCTTGATGCGCTGCATCGGCTTCTCGTACGGGATGCCGTGGAAACCCTCGATGACCTGCGGGCCCGAGGCGCCGAGGCCGAGGATGAAGCGACCGTCGCTCACGTAGTCACAACCGGCTGCGGTCATTGCCATGAGGGCCGCCGAACGCGAGTACACGTTCACGATGCCCGTGCCGATCTCGATGCGGTTCGTCATGGCGGCGAGGTAACCCACCTGGGAGATGGCGTCGAAGCTGTACGCCTCCGCCACCCACACCTGGTCGAGCCCGGCCTTTTCCAGCTCCACCACCCGCTGGACGGATTCCTTGAAGCCACCTGCGTAGCCGAGTCCCATTGACAGTTTCATTGCGGTCCCCCTTTGAACACCTGCCCAAACCCTAGGACGGTCGGTCGGCCCCGCACGATTCGTGCGCCGTACTGCGAGAATGTCGGGGTGACACCGACGGAACTGCGATTCACCACCCGGGACGCGGTGTCGTTGCGGGCACTCCACTGGACCCGGCCTGCCGGCAGTGACGGCATCCCGATGGTTCTCGTGCACGGTCTCGCATCGAACTGCCGTCTGTGGGACGGGGCCGCACGGCATCTCGCCCTTCTCGGGCACGACGTCATCGCGCTCGACCTGCGCGGCCACGGACTCAGTGACAAACCGAATGACGGCTATTCGGTTTCCTCCGTCGCCCGGGACGTCATCGACGTCGTCGAGACCCTCTCGCGCGACAATGCACCGTGGCAGCGACCGCTGGTGATCGGGCAGTCCTGGGGCGGCAACATCGTCATCGAGATCGCAGCGCGACATGCCGACCGGGTGCGCGGGGTCGTCGCAGTCGACGGCGGCACGATCGAACTGTCGAAGGCATTCCCAGAGTGGTCCGAGTGCGAACGCACGTTGGCGCCGCCCAGGCTCGCGGGCATGGAGGCGTCACGGCTGCGCTCGTTCGTGCGCGGGGCGCACCATGACTGGAGCGACGAGGCCATCGACGGGACCATGGCCAACATGGAACACTTCGCGGACGGCACGATCGCGCCCTGGCTGACATTCGACCGGCACATCACCGTCCTGCGGGGCCTGTGGGAGCATTCACCGACGTCGTTGTTCCCGTCGATCACCGTGCCCGTCATGTTCACACCGGCATCGAAGACCGACGACGACATGACGAGGAAGAAGCGGATGAGCCACCAGCACGCACTCGAGACCATCCCGCGTTGCCGGGTCGAATGGTTCGAGCCTGCCGACCACGACCTTCATGCGCAGTTCCCCGAACGATTCGCCGCGACGGTGCACAGTGCAATAGAAGAAGGGTTCTTCTCGTGACGAAACCACGGATACTCACCATCATGGGCAGCGGCGAGACGGCACCCACGATGGTCAGCACGCACCGCGGCCTCGTGGCCCGTCTCCCGAAACCGGTCGTCGCGACCGTGATCGACACCCCGTACGGGTTCCAGGCCAATGCCGACGAGCTCGCCGAACGGGCCGTCGCCTACTTCGACAAG
>JBEDDY010000104.1:0-9640 GCA_041176025.1 Actinomycetota bacterium
GCGTTGTCGACGAACACAAGGTTCGACGGTGCGCAACCGAGGTGACGTGCCACTGCCTCGGCGGCGACCCGCATGTGCGGACGCGGCGGCAGGCCCTGGCCGTCGATGTCGGCAAGGTCGCGCAACTGGAACTGCGCCGGCTGGCGTTCGATGGTGTCCTGGATGCGCCGGTACTCGGTCATCACGCGCCGTGGCGGTGCACCGACGGTGCCGTGGTTCAGGTACGCGATTGTCGGATCGAGCATCCACTCACCGAGCAGATGCCTGCCGTACTCCACCTACTTCATCCCGAGGATGCGGCCGAGTTTCGCACGACGGCCCGAACGGGTCGTCGGGATGCCCGTGGCGCGGGCGAACTTGCGCTTGACCGACGTGATGCCGAGGGCGCGCTTCCAGGAGAACGTGAGACCGGGACCCAACTTCATGCCCGCACCGTAGTCGCTAGCCTCGCGGGATGCCCACGATCCCCGGTGCCGCATGATCGAGTTCCGCACGTTCCGCGACCGGGACCTGCCGGCCATCGTGGACCTGAAGAACGCCGTGAACCTGGCAACGGGGGTGGCACTGCGGTGCACGTTCGAGGAGATCGACGAGGAGTTCTCGCCGCCGTACGTGAACCGCTCGACGGACGTCTTCTGCGCCGAGGAGAACGGGCAGCTCATCGGCTATGCGCACACGTACTTCGTCGACTCCACCGAGCGCGAGGTGCGTTGCTACGTCTTCGGGGGCACCCACCCCGGACACACGGGACGAGGCGTCGGGACCACACTCACCACGATGGCGATGGAACGCGCACGTGAGCTCCTCGATTCTGGCCACGAGGGTCTCCCCCGGCGCCTGCGTGCAGACATCACCGTCGGCGACAATGCGTCGGCCGAATTTCTCGCATCACTCGGCTTCTCGCCGGTGCGGTGGTTCCACGACCTCGTGCGCCCGCTCGACGCACCACCCGAGGCGACCGTTCCGGAGGGCATCCGCATCGTCGGGTGGGACACCGCCCGCAACGAGGAACTTCGCGTCGTGAAGAACACGGCTTTCGCCGACCACTGGGGCTCCACCCCGACTTCCCCAGAGGGATGGCACCAGATGACCGACGGTTGGGGGTCACGCGCCGATGTTTCCTTCATGGCCGTCGACGACAATGACGGCATCGTGGGGCTGCTCCTCACGCACCGCTACCCGGACGACGATGACCTCCTCGGCGGTGTGTACGGCTGGATCGACAAGATCGCGACGGCAAGGGAACAGCGCGGCAGGGGCATCGCGTCCGCTCTCATCAACACCGCACTTCACGCATACTCGGCGGAGGGTTGGACCCATGCAGCCTTGAATGCCGACGGGGACAACCCGACGGGCGCGTTCCGCCTCTACGGTTCGCTCGGTTTCGTGCCGTTCCGCGGCACCGTCAACTACGAGTTCGGCGCCTGATTCCTCAGACGAAACGGGCGAACTGGTCGAACGGCATGCGCTCGGAGCGCAGTGTGTTCACGGGGTCGGTCTCGTCCACGTAACCGACGGACACTCCGCAGTAGAGCATCTCATTCTCGGGCGCGTTGCAGAACGTGCTGACCGCCCTGTGCTGCAGCGACCAGAACAACTGCGGGCATGTGCCGAGGCCGCGATCGACCGCGAGCAGCATGAACGTCTGCAGGAACATCCCGAGGTCTGCCCACTGCGCGGCACCCATGCACCTGTCGACGAAGCAGAAGATCGCCGCCGGTGCGCCGAAGAAGTCGGTGTTCTTCGCCATTTGGGCGAAACGTGCTGCCTTGTCCTCGCGGTCGATGCCGAGCTTCGCGTACATCTGCTCGCCGATCGCGAAACGGTTCGTGCGGTAGGGCTCACCCAGGTCCGGCGGGTACATGTCGAACTCGGCGGGCTCCACCGGCGGCTTCGTCGCCAGGTACTCGCGCATGCGGCGCGTGCCGTCGGCATCGAGCACGTAGATGCGCCACGGCTGCACGTTCCCTGCACTCGGTGAACGCGATGCATCGGTCACCAACCGGCGAAGCACGTCGGGCTCCACCGGTGTGGGGAGGAAATTGCGCACCGACAGGCGCTTGTTCACTGCATCAATGACGTCCATGTCGACAGACGCTAATCCGCAGGTACGTTCGTCACTCACGCGGACATGAGACCGACGGATCCAATGCATGCGGCCTATGTTGCGCACGATGCCGGGCCTGAGAAGCACAGTCATTGTTCTCGTGGTCGCCCTTGTCTCCGCCACGCCCGCAGGACCATCAGCCAATGCCGTCGAGTGCGGTACTTCTCCGGTCCCGTTGTCGAAGGTTCGGCTCGCGGTGCCCGCAGGCATCCGCGACGGCGCACAGATTCTCCAGTTCACGAACACCTCCCCGCTCGCGCCCGGCATGAGGGTCCGCGTCGTCACCGGGTCGTCCACCTACACCGTGAAATACATCGAGGGCCGGGTGGGGGTCATGAAGGGATGCCTCGTGGCTCTCGATGTCGACCGGACACACGGCACGGGCACGATGCGTTCCGGGCGTGTCGTGGTCGCGGGAGAACCCGGGGAGAACGGTGCACCGGGCTCGCCCGGCCCAGTCGGCGCCAGTGGCGCACAGGGCCCCGCGGGGATGCAGGGTGCCACCGGGCCGCAAGGGTCGACCGGTGCCACAGGTCCGCAGGGTGCGACCGGACCACAGGGCGCACAGGGCAATGACGGTGCCGTCGGTCCCGCAGGGTCGTTCACCGGGTACTACGGGTCGTTCTACGACACCACCACACAGGCGATCACCTCGATCAACACACCGAAGGCAATGACATTCAACCAGGTGTCCCCCGGTGTCAACGGCGTCGTGGCGAACGGCGTGAGCGTCGTCTCGGGGTCGCGTGTCACCGTGGCGACGTCGGGCACGTACAACGTCCAGTTCTCGGCGCAACTCGCGAAGACGGACGCGGGCAACGACACGATGGACATCTGGCTCCGCGTCGACGGAGCAGACGCCGAGTGGACGAACACCGAGGTCACCATCAACTCCAGCCAGCGGGCCGTCGCGGCATGGAACTTCATGGTCAGTCTCAACGCGGGCCAGTACGTGGAGTTGATGTACTCGAGCGCCGACATCAACACACAGATCCTCGCTGTGGCACCCCAGACCGGGCCCGAGCGACCGGGCATCCCTTCGGTCATCGTCACGGTGCAACGAGTGTCGTAGCTCCGTTCAGCAATGCGGTTCGTACAATGTCCGAATGGCATTCCCGAGGGTCAACGGTCTCCGCGGCATCGAGTTCGGCGCTCCGGGAAAGTCCCGCGCTTACCTCACCGCGCTGGTGCTGAACGGCAACAAACGAGCCACGGCCGGCCTCCTCAGCGAGTACCAAGACGAGGGCGAGGAGATCGAACATGTCGACGAGGAACTCGCAATGCTCGACAGCAACGGCACCCACGTCGGCACGCTCCGCGTCACTCGCGCCGAGGTCATGCGGTTCGGTGACGTCCCCGACGAGTTCGCCCTTGCCGAGGCCGAGGGCGACCTGAATGCCGAGGACTTCCGCAACAGCCACCTGGACTACTGGGGCCGCATGGGAGAGGACGTCGACAACGACACGATGGTCGTCACCGTCTACTTCGACCTGGTCTCACGGGGACCCCGAAACTAGCCGGCGAATGACACGTCCTCGGTCGACATTGTCCCCGCGGTGCGACCGGGGGCGCTGTGCCACTTCCAGTACGTGTTCGTCATCTTGATGACCGACGTAGCCGGGATCTCCTCGGACATGTCACCGGTCGTGTGCGCGTCGCTCACGAGGAGTGCGTCGTAACCACGGGCAATCGCGCCGTGCAGGGTGGAACGCACGCACCACTCCGTCTGCGCGCCCGCAATCACCAGGTGCCCCACACCGAGACCGCCGAGATGTGCCTCCAGGTTCGTGTCCTCGAACGAGTCGTTGTACGACTTGTGCACCACCGGTTCACCCTCGGCCATCTCGAGCTCGGGCACGTACTCCCATTCGCCGGTGCCGCGCACGAGTTCGTCGTCATTGTGCTGCACCCAGACCACGGGAACGCCGGCGGCACGGGCCTTCGACACGAGCGCGGCGATGTTCCCCACGATGCGGTCGCGGTCATGTGCCTCCCTGACGACGGCGTTCTGCACATCGATCACAATGAGTGCGGTGTTCGGGCGGTCGGTCAACGTCGACATCGGGCCAACCTACTTACGTTGTCGGGCGGTCACGCCGTTGATCTCGTCGAGTCTGGCGCGCACGAGCTTCCTGACCACCGTCTTCGTCAGACGTCTGTCCAGCGGCACCCGCAGGGTCCCCTTGGAAGCCTCGGTCCATGCCGGGAGCCCTGCCACCGAACCGAGAATCGATCCGCTCATGGGGAAGTACGACCAATGGTTCTTGAAGGCATCGAACGCGGCCACGTCCTTGCCACCCACCGCGATGCACGGCATGTTGTAGCTGATCGTTTCCTCGGCATCGGGAAGTACCTCGTGGAGCACCGCACGGATCGCACGGAGTGCCTCCTGCTGCGCCGGTGCACACTTCGCGATGTGCGCATCGATGCGCCTGTCCGTCTTCACCCGTGAATGTCTACACGGTGCGACCGCTTGCGACTGACTACCAGACCACCGGGCCGGTCGCGCCGACTGCCCTGCCCTCGGCGCGGACGCCCCGTGGCACCAGTTCCCCCGACAGCTCGCGCCACAGTGCCTTCAGGCGGTAGTGCGGCACGCGCGGGTACAGGTGGTGCATTGCGTGGTGGTCGTGACCACGGATCAACAGGCCGGAACCACGGAAGACGGCGACGCGTGTGTGGCGGTAACGGCTCGTCTCGTTTGCGGGATGGTGCGGGTACCACGCGAAGATGAAGATGAGCCAGCACATCTGGAAGCGCGACGGCAGCCACCACAGCATGAGGGCCTGCATGCCGTGGCCGGTGACAAAGCACGCGACCAACACGACGGTGGTGAGGAACCAGAACCGGATCTGTGCCTTGCCCTCGCTCCTGTCCCCGTCACGACGACTGATGACCGCCCTCAGCGACTTCGGCAGCAGAACGCGGGTCGCCGGGATCAAGGCAAAGAACGGGAGGAACGCGTACACCATCGTCATCCCGTAAAACTTGACCGGCAGCTCGCGCAGACGGCCGTCCGTGAAGTGGTCGGGGTCACGCGCCGGGTCGTTCGTGTAGGCATGGTGGCGCATGTGCCCGGCACGGTGTGACGAGAAGTTGATGCCGGTGGGGATCGAACTCAGGACACCAATTGCCTCCTCGATGACGCGACCCGAGGAGACTTTCCCCCAGATGTTCTTGTGCGTCGCCTCGTGCATCGGCATGTAGAAAGTGGACGCGAAAATCGAGTTCAGCAGCAGCCCCTGCCACAGTGCCAGCGAGCCGTTCACTGCAAGGAAGATGACCCCCACCCAGCAGACCGCGAACACAAGGAACGTGATGACAATCCGCCACTGGATCCCGCCCCAGTACTTCGCGGCAACCGCGTTCTCCGCGCGGACCGCGCCCCGTCGGGTCTCCGCATCGGTCGAACCGGCGTCAGCCTGGGTGACGAGCAGTTCGTCGAGTGCCTCGGGGTCGGGTGTCACGGTGTCCATGCGTGGAATGTAATCCCATGCCGGCGGGTCGCGCGGAAGTGAGTCCATTCGCGAACCCGCCCGTCACGGGGACGGACCACCTGGGTACGCTCTCGCCATGGCCGATTCAGACGGTGACCGCACCAAGCACTTCCCCGCCATCGAGAAGAAGCACGGCGAGCCCATCAAGACCTGGATCAAGCGCCTGCAGGACATGGGTGACGCGAAGTACCCCCAGCAGATCGCGTTCCTTCGAGAGGACCACGGGTTCAGCCAGGCCCACGCGAATGCCCTCGTCATGTACGTCCGCGGGTCGACGTCCTCCAAGAAGTTCGCGTCACCGGAGGACTACTTCAAGACGCTCGACCCCGTGGCGGCCAGGACCGCCCGGGAGATCTTCGCCGTCATCAAGAAGAAGCACCCCGGTTTCGAACTGGTGACCGCCTGGAACCAACCGATGTACCGGAACGACAAGGGCTACGTCTTCGGCTTGTCCGTATCGACGAACCACATCACCCTGAACCCCATGAGCAGCGCCGACGTGGTCGAGCGGGTCGCACCCAAGCTGAAAGGGCTCGATGTCCTCAAGAAGACGGTGCGCGTTCCCCTCGACTGGAAGGTCAACGCCACCGTTCTCGAGGCGCTCGTCAAGGCACGTCTCGCCGAACTCGGCTGATCTCCGCTCAGTAGGCGGGGATGTCCGCCCCGACGTCCCACAGGTGATGCACGGGGTCGTGCATCAGGTACTTGGCGATTGATTCCACCGTGAACGCGGACCCGTCACTGCGCAGACCGCGACGCGACCACTGGTCCCCGGACACGCCGTCGAACCGAAGTGCGAGCATCTCGGCGCTGTCACGCAGTTGAGCGGCAACCTCCGCGGCGATCTGTGCCCCGTAGTTGTCCTCGATTGCCGTCTTGTCCTGGTCCCAGTTCTCGAAATGCGGATCATCCTCGGCCAGCATCAGCCTCACGCGTCCGTCCATGATGCGAAAGACATCGCGCACGTGGCAGCCGTACTCCAGCGGCGACCACACGCCGGGGCGCGGTCTGACGTTCACCGAATCACGGGCAAGAACCGCCGACCACCGGGCAGCAAGGTCCCGGATTGCCTCCCCCGACATTCGTGCATCGAACCGGGACGCATCAAACCTGCACTCCCCGCACTCCTTCTCGAGGACCCACGTCCAGTTCTTGTCGTCAGGGACGATCTCGTCGGCGCCCGACCCGCACGCAGCAGCCAGCGAACTCGCTTCGGTGTCGACGAAACGACGGACCTTCGCGCCAACGAGAGACCACAACAACCCGACACCGGGGCCACTCATGGAAATCGAGAGTTCCACCCGCGTGGTGCCGGGGCCGGTCGACGTGAGGACATGGTCAGCAACCGTGGTGACGCCCATCGTCCGTGACTCCCACGCGAACGACTTGCCGTCCTCACACGACGTGACCACGAAGCGTGCAGGCCGCAACCCCGGCTGGCGAATCTCGAACCCGGCCCCGGGAGAGATGGCCTTGTCGCCCGTGGCGCGGATGCTCGTCATGGTCGGGGTCCATGAAGGCCACGCCTCCACGTCCGAGAGGACGACCCACACCGCGGCCTGCGGCGCGTTGATGTCAACCGTGACCGCGTAATTCTTCGTTCCCATTCGAGTTCTCCCCCGGGTCAGACCAGACCGAACCACGGACCGGCGGCGAGATCCGAATCAACCTGTGCCTTGTCCTCTGCGTCGGCGATTTCTACTTCACGGGCTGCGGCAAGATGATCGGCCGCGGCCTGTGCGTCACCCGTGCACGCGAGCGCACGTGCCGTGGCTTCATGCGCGTACGCAAGGTCGAAGTCGACCAGTCCATGCGCCGTGCACATGTCCAGACACCGACGGGCGTGACCCAGGGCAACGGCACCGTTCGAACGGGCCACCCACACGCGTGCGAGCAGCCACTCCGCCCGTGCCTCGTTGACCGGGCCCGTCCCCTCGGCGCGCGCCCAGTGGTACGCCGCCGTGTACGCGCGTCGCGTCATCTCCTCTGCCTCGTTCTCGGAGATGTCCGCCGGGTCCTTGCCCAGGAACTCCCACGTCGAGTTGTTGGCGTCTATCGCGAGCTTGCGGTGGGTCGCAGCATCAACAGTCACAGTCATTTCCTCAGGTACGGGATCGGGCCGGTCGGGAACAGGGCCTCAGAGGCCCTTCTCCGTGCGGTAGTGCGCAACGATCGCATTGGCATGGCCGTGGCCCATCCCGTGGTCGGTCTTCAGCATCGCCACCATCTCGGAATGCTTGGCGCCCTTCATCTTCGCGATGAGCGACTTCCAGTGCGAGATCGGCTTGCCGTACTTCTTCTCGATGGAAGGGAAATAGGAGGCCGGGCCGGTCAATTTCTTCTCTGCCATGCCGACGAGAATAACTGCCGCCGGTGTGGAGCGCCTAGAAGCCCAACGTGGCGAGGTCACGCAGCGCGTACCGGAGATGTTCGAACTCCTCCTCGAACACCACGTGGAAACACATGAGGCCCGGGACAGTTCCGTTCTCGAGAACCTCGACAGTCTCGGGCACGTTCGACATGTCGAGAGATGCGAGGTGATCGGTGAACGCACGGGTCCGATGCGCACGTGCGGCGACGACCTCGGCGAAGGACGGATCAACCCCCATGTCGATGCCCGGCCACTCCAGCCCCTGTGACCCCGTGTTCGGCAGCCCCATCGCGGAGAACTCGCGAACGCCGAGAATCGGCCATGTGAACCACTTGTCCATCGCGAACAACAGGTGTCGCAGCGTGTCCCGCAACGACCACTCACCGTTCACCGAGGTTGTCACGACATCCGCGCCGATCGACGGGACACGGGCCAGGACGGAGTCCCACTCGGCTCGGATGGCAGACCACGTGGAGTTGAGCCCCTCGACCGTCTGCGGGAAGAGCTGCGTCCTCAACGGGTACCAACGGTCGTTCGCATTCACGTAGTCGGTGACATCGACGCCGTTGATCACGAGACCGTCGATCACACCGTCGATGCTCACGTTCTCCCACTCGGTGTGGAAGAAGGTCGATCCGTTGAGCACAGTGTCGCGGAACGTCGCGTTGGTCATCTGCACGCCCCAGAACACCGATTCCGACAGGTCGCGATCCTCGAATTCCTCACCCATGGCTTCAGTCAACCGTTCCCGTGCGCGAAGCACCCAGGTGCGGCAGCAATCGGCTTCACCAGTAGCCCTTCATCAGTTCTGTGGCCCAGGCGGGCTGTCGGGTCTCGCCCCTCGGGCCGAACTCCTCCATCCACGGTTTGATGTCCACCACGGGTGTCCCGTCGATGGCATCGAGTCCCGACAGATGAACCGTCGAACCGTCAACCTTGATGATTCTGCAGACGCTGACTCCGAGTGTGTTCGGCCGGTCCTTGGCACGCTGAGCGAAGATTCCGACCCTCGGCCAATCTGTGTTGCCGCGCGGGTGCCGTGACATCCTCGACGGGTCCCATGCAGCACGGTCGAAGACGTACACGACCAGGCAATGGCTGAAGTCAGCCAAACCTGCAAGAGATTCGGCACCGAACGGCTCGACCATCTGGATGGATGAGGTCTCCGCGTCCCAGTTGTCGTCATCCGGCACCTGCCGACTGGAACGGACAACACCAACAGGAGAGACGGGGAACGAAGTCATCGATGACGACTGTAGGCAACGTACACATCGAATGCGATGCACTCCCACCGCACCGGAACCGCCGAAGAGCCCCTGTCCTGACCCGATTAGTTTGTGGGGATGCCCGAGACACAGTCACACGTTCCTTTTCTCCGCACCCCGGACATGAATTTCGATCACATCACCGACTTCTCGTTCGCACCGAACTATCTGGACATTGACGGCCTTCGGATGCACTACGTCGACGAGGGTCCCCGCAATGCGCCCGTCGCGCTTCTTGCTCACGGCATGCCGACATGGAGCTACCTCTACCGCTACATGATCCCGCCGTTGCTCGCCGCCGGGTACCGGTGCGTGGCGCCCGACCACATCGGCTTCGGACGCAGCGACAAGGTGACCGACCCGGGCTGGTACAACATCGCACGTCACACCGCGAACCTGA